>CAMWUJ010000001.1 GCA_947177405.1 uncultured Porphyromonadaceae bacterium
CCCCTGTCCTCCCGTTCTCCCGTCTATATTTATTATCCTCCTGTCATTCGGTCAGAGTGAGCCAGATGTGGGCACACGCTTCGGCATCTGCCAACGCATGATGGTGATTCTCAAGGTCGAATCCGCAACGGGCCGCCACTGTGTGGAGCTTGTGATTAGGAAGTTCGCGTCCGAATGTCCTTCGTGACATCCGGCAGGAACAATAAAACCGGTAACCAGGATAAGGCATCTTGTAAGCCTCAAACACTGCCCTCAGACACCCCTCGTCGAAAGGAGAATTATGGGCCACAAGGGGAAGTCCCTCAAGACGGGGAGCGATCATGGCCCATACCTCCGGAAAAGGATTGGCATCATAAGTGTCAGTTCGAGTTAGACCATGAATAGCTGTGGTGAATGGAGAATAATAATTAGGATAAGGACGGATAAGACTATAGAATTTTTCGACCACCTTTCCATCGCGCACAATCACGATACCCACGCTGCACACGCTCGACCGCTTCCCGTTGGCAGTTTCAAAATCAATGGCTGCAAAATCTTTCATATCTCTCTAACGATAGCCTCCCCGTCCTTATTGTAAAATTCAATCCACTTGACTTTCTTCCTTTTTTTTATTAAATTTGCATCATAGAATGCATTCGAAATGAGCGATAATCTTTTTAATACAAATAATCCTGACGAATTAGAAATCCAAGAGAACGAAACGGAGATCTCCAACTCCGCCGCAGGCTCTTATACCGACGACGCCATCCAGACCCTCGACTGGAACGAACATATCCGCCGCCGTCCCGGTATGTATATCGGCAAGCTCGGCGACGGTACGCATAATGATGACGGTATCTATGTGCTGGTGAAGGAGGTGGTGGATAATTCCATCGATGAATTCAACATGGGTGCCGGCAAGCGTATCGACATCTCTCTCTCCGAAGAGGGAGAGGTGACTGTGCGCGACTATGGTCGTGGTATTCCTTTGGGAAAAGTGAAGGAGGTGGCTTCCAACATCAACACCGGTGGTAAATTCGATGGTGAAAACTTCAAGAAATCTGTCGGCCTTAACGGCGTGGGTCTCAAGGCTGTAAATGCTCTTTCCACTTATTGCCGCGTAGCCTCGGTGCGCGACGGGAAGATGGTGGAGGTGGAGTTTGACAGAGGTAAACTCCTCCGCCAGTCCGACCTCCTCGACACTAAGGAGCCCAACGGCACTTATGTGAGATTCACTCCCGACAACGAGCTTTTCCAGAACTATAAATTCAATCCCGAGTTTGTGGAGACAATGGTGAAGAACTACACCTACCTCAACACCGGTCTCCAGATTTTCTATAACGGGAAGAAATATCTTTCTCGTCATGGTCTGCTCGACTTGCTGAAGGACAACATGACTTCCGATCCCCTCTACCCTATCATTCATCTCAAGGGCGAGGATATTGAGGTGGTGCTCACCCACACTGCCCAATACGGTGAGGAGTATTATTCTTTTGTCAACGGACAGCATACCACTCAGGGCGGAACACACCTTTCGGCTTTCCGCGAACATGTGAGCCGCACCATCAAGGAATTCTCAGGTAAGAACTTTGAGTTTTCCGATATCCGCAACGGTATGGTGGCGGCGGTGGCGGTCAAGATTCAGGAGCCGGTGTTCGAAAGCCAGACAAAGACCAAACTCGGATCCAAGACAGTGGCTCCCAACAGCGAGTTGACCGTGAATAAATTCATCGGTGATTTCATAAAGAAAGAGCTCGATGATTACCTTCACAAACACACAGATGTGGCGGAGGCCATGCTCACCAAGATAGCGGCCAACGAGAAGGAGCGCAAGGCCATGGCCGGTGTTGCAAAACTCGCACGTGAGAAAGCCAAGAAGGTGAGTCTGCACAATAAGAAACTCCGTGATTGTCGCATCCATTACAACGATACCCGCAAGCCCAATGCCAAGACTGAAGACCGTCGCGATGACTCGGCTATCTTCATCACCGAGGGTCTGTCGGCTTCGGGAACCATCACAAAGGTGCGTAACGCCGAAACACAGGCCGTTTTCTCCCTGCGTGGAAAGCCTCTTAATTCTTTCGGCATGACACAGGAAGTGGTGTATAAAAACGATGAATTCAATCTCCTTCAAGCCGCCCTCAATATCGAGGACGGAATCGAAGGCCTGAGATATAACAAGGTGATCATAGCCACAGATGCCGATGTGGACGGTATGCACATACGCCTGCTTATCATCACTTTCTTCCTGATGTTTTTTCCCGACCTTGTGAAAAAAGGTCATGTCTATATTCTCCAGACCCCCCTTTTCCGTGTGAGAGACAAGAATTCCACACGTCGCACCAAACGCAAACCGCGCCGAAAATCGGCTGTAAAAGGGAAAGAGGAGGATAGTGCAGAGGCTGAAGAGAAGGATACAGTGTATTGCTACACGGATGCCGAACGCGAAGAGGCTATCGCGCGTTTCGGCAATAATGCAGAGATCACTCGTTTCAAAGGTCTGGGTGAAATCAACGATGCCGAGTTCGCAGAATTCATCGGACCCGACATGCGTCTTGACCGCGTGAAACTGAAGCGTGAGGATGCCGTGGATAAACTTCTGGAATTCTATATGGGAAAAAACACTATGGAGCGCCAGAATTTCATCATTAATAATCTTGTGATCGAAGATGACTCCCAGATCTAATTCTAAAACCGCTCTTTTCGCCGGATCTTTCAATCCCTTCACAATCGGCCATCTCCGGATTGTGGAGCGCGCGCTCAATATAGTGGACCGCGTGGTGGTGGCTATCGGATACAATATCAACAAACCCCTCTCAAATGAAGATCTGGAGAAAAGGATGGATCAGATCCTACGGGGAGTGAGTCATCTGAATAAACCAAACTGCGATCCACGTGTCTTAATCACATGTTATCACGGGTTGACCGCTGAATTCGCAGCCTCCATCGGAGCCGATATTCTCCTGAGAGGCATCAGAAGCATGACCGATTTCGAATATGAGAAAAATCTTGCCGATGTGAACCTCAAAATTCTTGGCATCGACACGATGTTTCTTATCTCGGAGCCGGAAACGGGGCATATCTCATCATCAACTGTCAGAGAACTGGCAGCCAACGGATTTGATGTCAGTCCGTTGATTCCATGATAAGCAACATTCTCTAATAGTTTCAAAAACTATCCGGATTATTTCCAAAATCAATATTGAAAAATGAAGAAAAAAATCATATTCCTCTCATTGCTTGCATGTGGCATGGTGTTCGCAGCCATCAAGGGTCAGATGCAACCACACCATAAACTCCAGATGGCTGAGAATGCCATTTCTCAGCTCTATGTGGATACTGTGAATGAAGATAAACTTGTGGAGGCCGCCATAAAGGGGATGTTGGAAGATCTCGATCCCCATTCCTCTTATTCAAATGCTGAGGAAACCAAAGAACTCAATGAGCCGTTAGCCGGTAATTTCAGTGGCATCGGCATAACTTTCAATATGAACAAGGATACGCTATATGTGATCCAGACTGTGAGCGGGGGTCCCTCCGAGCGTGTGGGAATTTTTGCGGGCGACCGCATCATAGCCGTGAACGATTCCTCGATTGCCGGAATGAAGATGAAAAATTCGGCTATAATGAAGAAACTTCGCGGTCCTAAAGGCACAAAGGTGGATGTGAAGGTGCTCCGCCGTTCCCAGGGCGTATCGGATACCATCGATTTCCGCATCACCCGCGCCGATATCCCCATATATAGTATAGATGCCTCATACATGGTTGATCCCGCCACCGGCTATATCCGTATCAGCCGTTTCTCTGCCGAGACCCATAAGGAACTGATCAATGCTCTTTCCGATCTGAAGAAACAGGGAATGAAACAACTTATCCTCGACCTTGTGGATAATGGTGGCGGATATCTTAACGCTGCCGTGGATGTATTGAGCGAATTCCTGGAACCGGGAAAAACAGCTGTATATACCGAAGGAACCAACTCTTCAAGATTTGATTTCAAAACAGAACCCGACAAACTCAAGCCCCTTTTCCAAGACGGGCGCCTGGTGATCATGACCAACCAATACAGTGCCTCTGCCGCCGAGATCACTTCCGGCGCCGTGCAGGATTGGGATCGCGGTCTTATCGTGGGCCGTCGCACTTATGGGAAAGGACTCGTGCAACGTCCTATCCCCTTCCCCGACGGATCTATGATGCGACTCACTGTGGCTCATTATTATACCCCCACCGGACGAGATATCCAGAAACCATATAAGAAAGGCGACCAGAAGGCGTATAACAAGGATATCCTCGACCGATTCAACAATGGCGAACTCATGCATGAGGATTCCATCAAATATATCGACTCACTGAAGGTCAAGACCCTCCGTCTCGGGCGTCCGATATATGGAGGAGGCGGCATCTCTCCCGACCGCTTCGTGCCGCTCGACACAATGGACTTTACGAAATATTATCGTGACGTGCAGGCCAAAGGCGTGATCAATCAATTCGCTATCAAATATGTGGAGGATAACCGTAAGTATCTAAAAAGCCGGTTCAAGACTGATGATGAGTTTGTGAAAGAGTTTGAGATCACCCCCGATATGCTGAAAACCATATATGATATGGCAGCAAAAGAGGGTGTGGATCTAAACGAGGAACAGGCCAAGCAGAGCGAACCTCTTCTCAAGATGGTGACCAAAGGTCTTATAGGACGCGACATATTCGATCAGGCCACATATTTCAAGGTATATAATGGCTACGACCCCATCTTCCGTGAGGCCTATCAACTGATCAATTCAAAAGAATACGACCGCCTTCTCTCTGCTCCAAAGTAACAGATCGTTCCTATCCAGCTTTCCCCACTAATAACATCAATATGAAGAAACGCTTGTCGATTTCATTGCCGGCCATGGTGTCGATCATTCTCTTCTCCTCTCTTTCACTCGCCGCTCAGGAGGCACCCGAAAATGGTATCTCACTTTTCGGGTTTCCGAGGATATTCCGTGGTTATCGCTACGTTCGCCCCCCGAAGCCTCTTATCGCCGACACCACTCTTACGCCGGGTCTATTCAAGGAGTTATATTTCCGTCATGTCCCCGACACTGTGGAGCGAGTGGTATATTCTCCGGTGGCCGACGAGGATAACCCCTGGGATCTGGCTGATCTTCCGAAAGGGGAACGCGACTCGGTAATTGTGAAAGAGGCGGTGGAATATCAGATTTCTCCGGTTATCACGGGAGATGTGGTGCCCGAGTGGCTCACCCATGCCGCGGAATCTTTCCGCAGACAAGCAGATATGATTTATTTGGGGATGCTGGAACATCCCTTGCCTACCGACAAGGCGTTCTGGCATCTTCCTGTGCCTCCATCCATGCCGGTGGAGGAGGTGAGCTACTATTCTTTTTTAAAGAACCAGCATTTCAATCTGGGTCTTGAGTCTGCCGGAGGCACTCCCACGGAAATAGAGAAGGTCCACTGGCTACATGTATTCAATATCGGAGTGCAGTTTTCACAAGCATATCTCTCAAGAAACTGGTATCAAGGTGGAAACAATTATCTTTCGTTACTTGGCAATTTCCTATGGGATGTGCAGCTGAACCAGGTGTTTCATCCCAACATGATGTTTCAGAGCACCCTCAGCTATAAGTTGGGTCTCAACTCCACAGCTGATAATCCGATCCATAAATATTCCATCTCGGAAGATCTCTTCCAATACAACCTGAAGGCCGGTTATAAAGCCGCCCATCATTGGTATTATTCATTCACCACACAATTCAAGACCCAGCTCCTCAATAGCTATCCCTCCGACTCAATGGATCGCATGGCAAGCTTTCTGACTCCTGCCACTCTTACCTTAGGTCTCGGTATGACATATACTAAGGAGAATGTCAAGAAAACCGTGGTGTTCAATGCCTCAATCTCCCCCCTCTCCTATAACCTCAAAACCGCCATTGATCCCCATGTGGATCATTCCATCTTCGGAATGGCACAGAATGTTAAGACGGTGAGCGAATTCGGTAGTACGGCCGAACTGACCCTCAACTGGAAGATATGGGACAATATTCTCTATAAGACACGTCTCTTTCTCTTCACCGACTATAAACAGAGCAATGCGGATTGGCAGAATACTCTTGAATTTCAGTTCAACCGCTTCTTCTCCACCCAGCTCTACATCAATCTTCGATATGACTCCACAGCCGATAAGAGTATCGACCCAAAATGGAAACGCTGGATGATGAAGGAAATCCTTTCGGTGGGTCTCTCTTATTCATTCTCCACCAAATAAAACAGGGAAAATATCCTTAAAAGAAAATTAGGGAAAATATCCTTAAAAAAAGAAAGTTTCAGATTTTGCCAAACCCAATGAAATAAAAGATGCACCGTATTTTCCTTCTTATAATAATATTGATGGGAACGCTCCCCATCTTTTCCGGTCAGAGAATATCCGACATGGGAGCGGCCCTTGATTTCTGCCGGGAGGCGCCGCTCGACAAAATAGAAGGAATATGGGAATTTCCAGCCGACAATACAGTGGTACTTATCTCCCGCGACCGCAGTCAACCCAAGACATTCTATAACATCATTGTGGTCTCCACACCCGATTGTCGCCTTAATCCCGGAGATAAGATCGGGGAAATGACACCTTCGGTTGACCAAAACAAATATCTTCTCTCCCTATATCGTTCGCAGAAAAACAACCTCCTCTCCGATCCGGGAAAATGCTCTGCAATATTCAACGATAAGGATGGTACGATCAAAGTGGAGGCCCGTAGCCTCAAAGTGAAAATTTCATCTCGCATATATTCTTTTCTTCCACAGTTCTGGAGATTACTTTCCATGTTTAAGGTGAATGATCCTGCGGCATCGCTGCCTGACGGTCTTGTCCGGATCTATCCTTACCCTGCTCCTTCCAAAGCTGATTATCCACGTTATCTTTAAGTATTTCCTTATGTATTCCCGTTGTAATATTCTCTTTATCCTTCTTTCATTTCTCTTCATGTTCTCTTTATCTTTACCCTCGGAGGCACGTAAAATAAGCCTCAAACTGTCAGCTTCCGAGACAAAAGAGGAGCAAGAGGAACAGGAGATGACTGCGGGAAGTTTCATGGTGGCTTCCCAATGCGAAAGTTGCAACAACGGCTACCGTATCGACCAGGTGACATTCGCAGGATTCGACAAGAAGATCAACTCCTCAATGGAGTCTTTTTTCATCACAAATCATACCGACCGCACACTCACTGCAATAGCCTTATATATCGATTATCTCACCCCCGACGGACGTCAGCTTCACAAGAAATATTATAAGCTCGCCTGCAATATTCCACCGGGCGAGACGCGGAAAGCGGATATAAAATCCTGGGACACCCAACATTCATTCTATTATGTGAAAAGCGCCCCACCCAAAGGCGGAGGGTCACCTTTTACCGTGAAATTCGATCCGATTGCATATTATCTCAGATTTTAATGCTTTTTCGATTGTCCCAAAGCATTACCACGCCATAGCTTAAAGCAGAAACAATCAGGAAGCCGAACATGAACTGATAACTATTGCTCATCTCGGCTGTGATGAATATTGCCATCAGCGGAGCCTTGATAGTGCCGGTCATCACTCCGGCCATCCCGAGTAACGCATAATTTTCCACCGGCAGAGTGCAACCGAACCATGTATTCATTATCAATCCGAAGAGGAGGCCGGCAAGACACCCTGCGAACAAAGTGGGAGCGAAAGAACCCGCCACACCTCCGCCATCAATAGTGGCGGCGACCATGATTCCTTTAAGAAGAAGCACCCCGGTGACCACCAGCATCAACACATGGGTGGAGGAGAGACCCGTATAAAAAGGACTATAGCTCAAAAGTTCGGAGGGGCGACAATTGATTATTTTATCCACTACCGTATAACCCTCACCAAACAAAGAGGGAAAAAAGAAGATGGATACCGAGAGGATAATACCGGCGCTTACCGCGCGAAGCCATGGATTGTTCATCCTACCTAACAGCTTCGACATATTTGTTTTCGAATAATTATAATAAATGCTATATACACCGCAGAAAAGTCCTAAAAGACTCATCCATATAAAATTGGCCGGATCAAATGGCATATAGTCCACAAACTTCAGATCGAAAGCGAATCCACCGAAAGCAAGGGCAGTGCATGAGGAGATAAGACAAGCCGCGATCAAGGCTATGACAGGGAGAGTGGATAACTCAAGACCCAATACTTCCAAAGTGAACAAAGCACCACCTACAGGCGATTTGAATATGCCCGCTATTCCGGCTCCGGCTCCTATTCCCACCAATAGCCGCATCCAGCGCGGGTCGATCTTCAGCCAGCGGGCGAAGTTGCTCGCAATAGCGGCTCCCGTGTAGGCGCTCGGACCTTCTGCACCTGCAGATCCTCCAAAACCGATCGTGACCGAACATCCTATAATGTTGGTGTACATCAAATCTTTCGAAAGCTCATATTTTCCATCCTTGAGATCACGCTTGATCATTGCAGTGCCGTGTGAGAGGTCTTGCTTTAAGATATAACGCTGGAAAACCATCGCTAAAATAATTCCGGCTACCGGCAATATGAGGAATATATAGTTGGAACTGTCGGCTTTCATTCCGAGAGAAGCAAGCTTTCCAATCCATTTTATGGCCTCCTTCATAAGGAATGTGGCTAATCCGGTCACAATTCCTATCGCCACCACGGCCAACAGCAGCCTCCGGACAGGAGTGGGGATGGCATGTGGTGAAGAGGGGTCGGAAGAGGACGGTGTGGCAGATGGAGCTGATATAGTATTGGTATCGGTGGAATTCATAACTATCTTTTATATTTATTAATTCAATATCCATAAAATAGTTCAATCTATTCTTCGTTTTTTATTAACATATTAGTTTAGACTTAATTCTTTAATTATACCGGTATGAGATTAACTTTCCCCTCTTTATTAATTTACATTTCAGTATATGCAGGTCTTCTGACGTGTTCGCTTCAATCATTTGCTGCCGGAACATACTCGGGCGACAGTGAGGAGATCCGCACTCCCGACGACACCTATTATGCAGCTATAATCGAACTCGATGACAACAATGATATGATTGATCTTGAGAAAGAGGGTGTAATTATACTTCGCCAACGCGGGCAACTGCTTCTTTGCTATGTTCCCAATGAAACTAACAATCCCTCCACCCGTGCTGAATCCTCCAAAGACTTGCATAAAATAGAAGGAGTAAAAAATATACATCGCGGAAGGCGAACCGTCCCCTCGATGGACCGGGCTGTGGAATGGTTTGAAGCTTCCGCCATTCATACCGGCATATCTCTTCCGGCTCCTTATACCGGAAAAGGGGTGGTGACCGGAATATGTGATATAGGGATAGATCCCCTTCATGTGGCTTTTCTCGATGCAGAGGGAGAATCTCGCATAAAGAGACTGGTACAATATATTGAGGGAGACGGAAAACGCATAGACATGCACACTGCTCAGGAATATGCCGAATGGGAAACCGATACACGCGATAACTGGCACGCCACCCACGTGGCAGGAATCATGGCCGGCAGCTATGGACGGTATTCGGGAATGGCACCTGATTCTGAAATCGTGATAACCACGTCGCATCTATCGGATGTGGGGCTGCTATGTGGCGCCGAAGATATTCTTGAATATGCCAAAGAGTGCGGAAAGCCTGCTGTGATAAATATGTCGATGGGAAATTTCATCGGCCCTCACGATGGATCTTCGCTTTTCTCACGGTATCTTGATCTTATAGGGGAGGAAGCCACGGTGGTGCTCTCGGCCGGAAATGCGGGGAATATGGCCATATCTCTGAGGCACACCTTCTCCACGGAGAAGGACTCAGCAGCATTGGCTATCTACAGCACGGATTGGGTGCAGTTCAATCCTTATGGCGCAGTGGATATATGGAGCCTCGACTCCTCGCCTCTGAAAGTGAGGTTAGGCATCCGAGACAGCGACCGGGGAGAAGATGTCATCTATTATCCGTGGCAGTCACTTCAGGATGGTCAGACATATACCATCACTTCCGATCCCTGCTTTATTCCCTCCTCGCCGGATGACATTGCTAATCATGATCCCGATTTTGCCGGAATATACAAAGGATGGTTTTCCATTTCCGGAGGAATAGACCGGACCAACGGCCGATATCATGCAATCTTGGAATATGACGCCCATACCGATATCATGTCAGACAAAGGGAGATGGGCCCGCTACGTGCCAGTGGTTGAGATAGCGGGAGAGAGCGGAACCACTGCGGAGATTTATGCCGACGGCCAATATACAGTGTTCCGTCAGCTCCCCGGAGAGCCGGCACCGGGATCACTCCTCTCCTTCAGCGACCTTGCCACAGGAAACAACCTTATAAGCGTGGGGATGTTTATCAACCGTGATTCACTTCCTCTTGCCAATGGTGAGATTATATCCACCGGAGAAGAGGCCGGGACTATCTCACCCCACAGCAGCTACGCCACCTTGGCCGACGGACGTGTCATGCCGATTACTGTGGCGCCGGGACAATCCATGATCTCTGCAATCAGCAATCCCTATCTTGAGGCTAATCCGGATTCCGAGACCATTAATCTCACCGAGAATATAGGAGGGAAAGAGTATTCCTGGGCCACATGTTCGGGCACTTCAATGTCGTCGCCATACGTGGCCGGAGCAATCGCCTGCTGGCTTGAAGCACTTCCGGGTCTTGATATCGACCAAATCAAGGAGATTGTTGCTGCTTCAAACCGTCATGATTATCCGGATAGAGAAAATCCGAGACACGGAAGCGGATGGTTTGATCCTCTTCAGGGTCTCAAATATGCCTTCGACAGATTCTCATCTGTATCAGTCCCCGATAACTCCGGACAGAGAAGCAGGCTATCCTATTCCGACAGAATTCTTACATTGTGGAATCCGGGACTCTCTAACGCTGCCATCGATATATATGCTTTCTCAGGCGAGAAAATAGTTTCCTATGAAAGCTCCCTTCCATCTGAATGCTTTTCACTCGATACTCTTCCTCCCGGTCTCTATATAGCTTCGCTGAGAAACTCCGGAGTCTCAATCAAGGTCTTACTGAAATAAGAATAAACTGAAATAAGAATAAGCTGAAAAGCCGGAGTCGTAGCTGCGACTCCGGCTTTTCAGCATTTTATATGGAAGTTGTCTAAACTTATTGTAAGCATGAGATCTTATCTTCCCATTCTTTTGGACACACGGAACACATAGGAACTTCCGTGCTTGTATTCCTTATCAAGGAAAAGACTGCTGTCGATCAGCAATGCACTTAGGCGAGCTATGAAGAGTCCGCTGTCATCACGTTCGGAAAGATTATCCACGTCAATAAAATTATCAAACATCACATCCTCATTGCCATCAGGAACATAAACGCTTGAATTGCTGAAAACGAACTCCACTTTATTATGTTCCATAGTCTCCTTCACTTCAAGACGAATCACCCCACCCTCGGCCACACGATTTGCGGCAAAGAAGAGATGCCGGAGCACATATTCAAGACATTCTTTATCCGTATGCAATTCTATATCTGTCTCGGGCTCTATAACTTCTAATTTAGCACCGGAGGTCTGCTTTGACAAGGCAGCTTTAAATTCATCAGCCACCAACTGACGCACACTCACCGGATGCACGAATTTACCTCGCCCTATCTTTCCAATCGAACTAATATAAAGAATATCATTCAGTATATAATTGAGCATCTCCACAAGCGATTTTGAACGCTTTCTACGCTCGACGGATTTGGTGGCGGTGACATTATCTACGGCATTGTTGCGACGTCCGGCCTTGTCGGCGTAGTCATCGTATCTCTGCTTCTTGAGATAGTCACATTCCTCAGAAAGATTTTTGACAAATTTACTGATTCTATATGATGCCGCACGATATTTGGTCCATACAAAAAGAAGGACAATCAGGATTATTGCAAAAATTAGCCAACCGATCATCACAAAAGACATCATGCGACGATAGTTTTCCTTCTCCTCCTTTGCTTTTTCAATCTGAAGTACTGCTTTATCAGCCTTAAGTTCATTTACGCGGGTGCGGATATCAAGTTCCTTGGCACGGTCGGATGTGCTTGATGTGTCGCGCTCCACAAGCATCGCGTTATAAAGCTGCAGCGCTTCGATTTGAGTGTCTTTGTCACCGAGATTCTCAGCAGCGGTCTTGAGCCAATGGACCAACCGACGACGTTTTGCCGGTTGCGTCTCCTTGGAGAGACGCTCCTTGATTATAGGCATGGCCTTGAGATAATTCTTGGTGGCCATCGCGTAATAAAGCTCTGTGAGCGGAGAATTGGCCTCGGCCGACTGCACGTCTTCATCCTCCAGCTCAAATTGCTTGATCTTCTTATAGTATTCTTCCACCTCAGCACGGGTAAGGGCGGGGAAATTACCCAACATCCTGCGGTAGATGATATATTTGTTGGGGGTATAGTTGCGATATTTTCTTCCCTCCTTATGATATTTTTTCTCCAGACCTTCCACCACTTTAAGAAGTTCTCTGTCGGCGGCAACCGCTTCCTTAGGGTTTCCGATGGCTGTATATATATTCGCAGATTCTGTGAGCAGGATATTATTGAGAGCGTAAAGGTCAAAGTTGGCTGTTTTCATACGTTCCTTCAACATTCCTACATATTCTCCCAACATATTTCCTTCCACACCGCTGTTGGTGAGATATTCAACAATAGTGAAAAGACGGAGCACCCGGAAATTAAGAGGCATATCCTTTGCTTTGGATTCCTCGGCTACAAGCTGCGCAATCTTAACCTCACATTTCTGGGTTGAAGCTGAGCTTGCCTCTCCCGATACCTGACGCATTCGTATGAACAATGCTGATTCTTCCTGCTCACGGCTGCGCGGGATACGCGCCACCTCATCGTTAAGACAGCGGAATGCGGAGTCGGGGGAACTCATAGTGGGCACCAATTGACTGAGCTGCCTAAGAAGATCAAGCTGCAGGTCGGTACGTTTTGTACGCTTTGCCAGATCATAAAGTTTGGCCGAATACTTTATTTTCTCTTTCCGAGGCACAAGGTCGAAAAGATCGAAAAGAATACGGGTTGAATCTTTGGAAGTCTTCGCGGCGGCAAGTTCCCTATTGAGGGCAGCTTCTGTGTCATCAACCTTATTTGACATGGCTGGTATTATTCCTATTACCAGGAAAAAAACAGAAAGAAAGATTTTTTTGATCATAGGTTAGCAGATATGGATCTTATGAATCCGGAGAGACGCCTTGGGAAAGAACACTCTCCTCCGAAGTTCGCATTTATTTTGTATAAATCCTGGACCCGGAAGTCTCTTTTTTAACAGTTCTTTCCAAGTCGTTCGCAAAATTAATGATTTTTGCGATTTTTGGCAAATGATTTCTCGAAAAGAATATATATTTTAACGTTAAAAAGATTAATTTTGTATTCGGAAATTCAAGGGAGCTACCCAACAGACCTCAGCTCCCTAAAAATCTAAGACCATCCTTGCTTAACAGCACCTATTCAAAATTAAATACTACTAATAAATATAATCCTAAATGAAATCTACATCTCTTTCAAGAATGATGGCTTTCGTGATGCCTCTCTGTGCTCTTGGAGCCTCATTACCGGCCTCGGCTCAAAGCGAATATGACAATCAGTTTGTGAGCTGGCCCACGTATTCAGGCGATGACCTTGAATTGACCGTGAATGAATCCGGAACTCATTTCCGTCTCTGGAGTCCCAAGGCCCAGGAAGCTGAGGTGAACCTCTATAACAACGGCCATACCGGCAAGCCTTTCTCTACCCTTAAAATGACTTTTGATGCCTCCAACGGCACATGGACAGCTTCCGTGCCTGAAAAGCTTTATGGGAAATTTTATACTTTCCGCATCAAGAATGATGGCAAATGGCTCAAAGAGACACCCGGTGTATGGGCCAAGGCTGTGGGTGTAAACGGCAAACGCGCGGCCATCATCGATTTCGCCAAAACTAATCCAGATGGTTGGAACACCGACAAGGGTCCGGAGGTGAAGAATTTCTCAGACGTGATTGTATATGAGATGCATCACCGCGATATGTCGATGCACCCTTCTTCCGGTATTGCCAATAAAGGAAAGTTCCTCGCCCTGACTGAGGAAGGCACCACCACTTCTACCGGACAGGCAACCGGAATCGACCATCTCAAGGAATTGGGAATCACTCATGTGCATATCCTTCCCTCTTACGACTACAATTCTGTGGATGAGGCAAATCTCTGGCAGAATACTTATAACTGGGGTTATGATCCTCAAAACTATAATGCTCCCGAGGGATCTTACTCCACCAACCCCTCCGATCCCTCCACACGTGTGCGCGAGATGAAGGAGATGGTCAAGGCTCTTCATGATGCAGGAATCGGAGTTATCATGGATGTGGTGTATAACCACACGGCCGAGAATGAGGGTTCCAATTTCGAGCTCACCGCTCCCGGTTATTATCACCGTCACCGCAACGACGGATCATGGAGCGATGCATCAGGATGTGGCAACGAGACTGCCTCCGACCGCAAGCAGATGCATGACTATATCGTGAATTCCGTGAAATATTGGGCTGATGAATATCATATAGATGGGTTCCGTTTCGACCTCATGGCTATCCATGACACAGAGACGATGAATGATGTTGCTGCCGAACTTAAGAAGATCAATCCTTCTATCTTCGTATATGGTGAGGGATGGTCCGCCGGCGATTCCCCTCTTGCTCCCGAGCGTAGGGCGCTTAAGGAGAATGTGAGCAAGATGAAGGATATAGCTGTCTTTTCGGATGATCTACGCGATGCCGTGAAAGGCCATTACACTGATGCTTCCGACCGTGGCTTCGCTACAGGAAAACCGGGGCTGGAGGAGACAGTCAAGATCGGTATCGTTGCCGCAACTCCTCATCCCCAGGTGAATTTCAAGAAGGGGAATAATTCAAAATTCCCTTACGCTGCTTCTCCCGAGATGATTGTCAACTATGTGTCTTGTCATGATGACCTCTGTCTCACCGACAAGCTCCGCAAGTCGATGGCCGGTGAGCCGGAGAAGAATATGCTTGACGCTGCCAAGCTTGCCCAGACCATCGTATTCACTTCACAGGGCACTCCGTTTATGTTTGCCGGTGAAGAGGTATTCCGTGATAAGAAAGGTGTGCATAACTCATATAATCAGCCTGATTCTATCAATGCCATAGACTGGAATAACAAGGAGAAATATCGTGATCTCTTTGACTATTACAAGGGACTCACCGCGCTCCGCAAGGCACATCCCGCATTCAGAATGACCAAGGCTGAGGATATTGCCAAGAATTTAGTATTCGACAAAATCGACTCCAAAAAGACTACCAACCTTATCTCTTATTCTCTCAAGAACAATGCCAATGGCGACAGCTGGAAGGAGATAAAGGTGGTGCTTAACGGTGCATCCACTCCCCAGACAGTGAATATCAAGGGCGGGAAATGGATGATTGTGGCAAAGGATGGCGTGATTTCTCCCGAGGCCGGCTTAGGCACTACAGACGGCGGCAAGGTGACAGTGGCACCTTATTCAGCCCTGATTCTTGCCCAGGAGTAAATGACCGTTACAACATTCTGAACTGATTATATACAAATTAACAGAGGCTGCGATGTATAATTATTTACGTCGCAGCCTCCGTTATTCTTTACCAGAATGGTTATTTTGTTCGGGTATAACTTACAAGATATTTCCAATTTTCGGGAGGAGACGGCACTCCGGTTATTTTAGAGAAACTACCATCGTGACCATAAAATTTTTCTGTCTCGTGAAAATGACATATCCCTATGCCAGTGTCAAGCACTGAGGCCGGACTTTTTTGCTGATAATAGAAATGTACTGTATCACCATCCACCAGTGCCCTCCATGGTTGTGAGTTAGTAGATGAAGGCGCTATTCTGAGCATCTCCAACGCCTCGTGGAATTGATCATTCTCTGGAACAGCGGTCTTGAAATCCTTATAGAAAAAGAGAGAGTTGAAAGGCTTTCGGTTTTTACTCCCCAAAGTGAGACGGGTGAGTTTCTCCTTCATTGATGGTTTCTCGGCTTTTCCCACTGGGCAGATCACTTTCAACTCCTCACCTTCCGGCCATTCCACTCCCCTATCGAAATCAGAACCCTTGAAAGTAGCTGCGATCCAGCACGTTCCCAATCCTAATTGCCATGCCTTTAGCACCACCTGCTCAAAACGGTAACCTGCGGTTATAGATGATGCCTCATCGGATCCGATGCCAAGCAGAAAGAAATCTTCTGCACCTTTTATCATCCCGTAAGTGCTCGGCTTATATCCGTCTTTAAGATTAAATTTCCTTAATAGTATTGTCAACTTTCCCCCAAATGGAGAAGCCGACTCATCGATTGCCTTTTCAAGTTGGGCAATTTGTTCTTTATTTATACCGTTGCCGTCAAAAGTCCTGACAGATCGACGCTCCTTCATTGCATCTATAATATTCATATCCCTTTAATCAATAAATATTTTATCGTTCTAACATTTATTTCAGCAAAAGGTTTTGTAGGAGTATCTCTTATATTTGGAGGAGTTTGTACCATCCGTCCGGCAAAATCTCTACCTTACGGTTTATAGGATAGGTGAGACAAGGCGTACGATAGATTCCATTGTACGCTGAAGTCGTGGGCGCATATGCCAAGTGCTATACCTCAGACGTGTGCATTTTGAGAGATCCTCGAAGAATATATCTCTCATCTCCCGATTGATTTCCTTGTCATATATCATGAGGTTGGCCTCGAAGTTATTTTCAAAACTGCGGAAGTCGAAATTAGTGGATCCGGCCGTAACAAACGACTCATCCACAATCATCGCTTTGGCATGAAGCATACCGGGATCGTACAGATATACCTTGATACCGGCCTTGAGACATTGACTCACATATGAGAACGAAGCATATTGCAACATCTTTGAATCGCTTTTTCTCGGAATCATTATCCTTACATCCACATTGGCTAATGCAGCTCCCTCCAGAGCATGGAGCAATCCATCGGTCGGCAGAAAATATGGCGTCTGAATGTAGATGCTTTTTGTGGCTGTGGAGATTGCCTTCTGAAAACATAAGGCAATGTTGTTGTAACTGCTCATCGGCCCTGAAGAGATAAGCTGCATACCGAGATGATTGTGAATCTCGCATACCGCAGGAGCAGGATAATCAATCTGATTCTCGGGATTCTGGAAGGTCCAGTCCACAAGGAAGGAATATATAAGCGATCCTATTATGTCACCACGAACTCTGAAATGCGTATCGCGCCATGCCAAGCCATCGGAGGTACCTTTCGCATATCGGTCTGCTATATTCATTCCGCCGATATATCCTATGGAATTGTCTATCACCACTATCTTGCGATGGTTGCGCCAGTTGATGCGGTTGGCAAGCTGAGGGAATGTCACACGGAAAAAGGGATGTGTGTTCACCCCGGCTTTATTCATCTTCTTGAAAAATTCATTTCGCGCTGAGAAACTCCCCACATGATCGTAGATCACTTTTACATCCACTCCCTCGGATGCTTTCTCCATCAGGATATCTGCTATTTCCTTCCCCAGGGAGTCGTCGGAAAATATATAATATTGAAGATATATGCTTGTCCTTGCCTCACGGAGATCGCGTTTCAGACTTTCGAATTTCTCACATCCGGTCTTGAAGATTTTTACTTCATTATTGGTGGTATATAGAGAGGAGCATAGATTTCTCGCAAGTTTCACCAGTGTACGTTCTTGCACAGTAAGAGGCTCCTTATCAATACTTACGGCCTTTGGATGAAAACGATTGAGGAGTCGGCGTTTGTTCAAACGGCTTATCATGTGCTGCCCCTTGAGACTACGGCCGAAAAAGAGATAAAACACAAGACCTACTAAAGGGAGAAATAGCAGGGCAAGCACCCAGGCGATTGACCGTATCGGATTTCTATTTTCCGACAAGACCACCACCACCAGCGTGATGATGGTGATGCTATACACCAAAAGGATGGCAAGAGTGACCCAGCCGTTGAAATTTAACATTAATATTTCGTGTGCCTGCGACATATCAAAGCTGTTTATTCCGCTAATTTAAGAATTAATTTTTATATTATCAACTTTCAATATATCCTAACTATTTTTTCTGATAAATGCAATTTTTGGTCCATTTCATTTATTCAAACGAAAAAAGCGAGCGAATTTCACAATTCTCTCGCTTTATTGGCTTAACTAAATAAATTCTTACATGTTAGGATCATAGTATTAACACTGCAAAGGTAAAAAATTTTCATCAATTTTCATAATATTTTCCGAATATTTTTTAATTTTTTGATGAAAAATTTTTCTTTTTGCACTTTTATATCATAAAAATATCCAAAATGTATATTATCGGGCAAGAATCATTATTTTATTTTTCCTTCTTCCTTCTGCTTAAGATATTCCTCGGCGGTTTTCTCAAGTTCATCGTACCATTCTCGTCCGAATTTATTGATCAAAGGCTGTTTCAAAAATTGATAAGCCCTGATTCCTTTTTTTCTTCCAAGAATTTCCGCACATTTGCATATCTTCCAATGATGCAGATTTACGGCTGTGAATCCTGTATATTTCTTCAATCTGACCGGATATAAATGACATGACTCGGGTTTGAAGAAGGGAATTTTCCCATCACGATGGGCCTTCTCGAGCGCACATAGGCATTTCCCTCCGGGAGCGTATGTGGTGAATACACAGTCGCGCCCATCGACTATTGACGTGACGAGATCGCCTTCCTCATCATAATATCCGGGACCCTGCTCCTCAATCACTCTCTGAGCCGCCGGAGTGAGCAACGGATACACTTCGGGGAGAAGATCGCATAATTTCTCATATTCTTCCTCTGTCAATGGAGCTCCTGCATCCCCTTCGATGCAACACGCCCCAAGACAGCTGTCAAGATCGCAATGAAAATAATTCTCCACTAAATCAAGCGTGACAAGAGTATCATCTATCTGTAACATCTTATTTCTATTTTAGTCCTGTGAGAATGGTGTGACCGATCAGTCTGTCGTAACGTTCACCCGGTTTCCTCATATAAACATATATTCCGTATTCATTCTCTGTTTCATATTTATCCCCTTCGATTTCCGAATCGGAAATTCTTCCATTCTCGTCTCTCGTCTTGGTGACATAACGGTAATTATAGGCACCCTGCTTCAAAGGCATAGCTAATTCATAGCCTCCCGTGGCACCGTTATATGTCATCCGGTTGAAAGAATCGAAGTTACCATGCGTGACTTCTCCATCTACATAAACATCCTTTCCGATAAGCTCCGGTGTATCAAGAAAAAAATGGACCGTTATATAATCCGCTCCGATATTGGAATCTGTGGCATTATATTCCTTTACAAGGAAACGTCCATGCTGGGTTTGATCATACTCATAGTTACTGTCTGCCCGGGGATAGTCGGTATTTACCCATACATGATAGTTAGTTCCCATATATTTCACGGAGTCAACCCGCATACCGGGAAACCTCGTGCTTGTAGATTCAAACCTCCTGTATTCGTTTGAGGCCGGAAAAATCAAAAGCGGATTATGATCATAGATCACATTCTTCCCCATAGTGCGCAATGGATTGGTGATAGTGCGGGAATTATAATCATTCCCATTCTGTTCTACCACTATCTTCACATCCTGATAAGGATTGGAAATATCCGCGTTCTCTCCATCCACTGCAATAGACAATTGCTGATACTTGTCATTAAAACCTTTGTCGGTCCGGGAGGTGATACTACCGGTGACCCCTGCCATGGGTTCCACCACGCGGAATCGAGCCTGGAGAAGCGTACGATCCGGCTCATCCCTATCATAAACCTGCAAAAGATAATTTCCGGATACCAACGGACGGAAATCCTCGGATGGTATCTCAAGAAGATAATTCACATAATGCACGAATGTATTCGTAGAATATGCATAATCTTCCAGATCTATTGTATTGAATCCTTCGATATATTCCGACTCTACCAGCTGTGACGGCTCCCAATCAGAATTACAATGAACCAGACGCGCGGAAAGATAACTGTTGTCCTCCCCTATCTCATCAAATGAAATAATCAATCTTGCGCCGCTTCCCAATATCAATACCGGGGGTGCCATGAAGTTGTCGGATCTTTCTATCTTGAGCGTCTTGAAACGGGGGGAGAATATTTTTGTATCGTTATCCTTTAAAGTCCCCTTTAGTTCGGATGCAAAAAAGATTATTGATATAAGAAGCCAATAAAGTAGAGGAATTCTGAATATTTTCTTTACCATATTATCGCTGTCTTTCCATGAGAAGTGAGATACTTATTGGCTGTGGTGAACTGATGATTTCCAAAGAAACCTCTGCTTGCAGAGAGCGGAGAAGGATGCACCGACTGCAATACAAGATGTCTGGTTCGGTCGATTCCCGCTCCGCGGCGTATTGCATCAGAACCCCACAGGAAAAAAACCACATTCTCCTTGCAATCGTTGACGGCTTTTACCGCAGCATTTGTGAAGTTCTCCCACCCTAACCCGGAATGGGATTTAGGCAAATGTTCTCTCACTGTAAGCGATGAATTCAGAAGCAATACTCCCTGTTCAGCCCACCTGGAAAGATCACCTGTCTGCGGGAATGGAGCACCGGTATCACTGCTAACCTCCTTGAAAATATTTCTCAGGGAAGGGGGCATTACTATGCCGGGATTGACCGAAAACGCAAGTCCGTTTGCCAGTCCGGCCCCATGGTATGGGTCCTGACCTATAATTACCACCTTGACCTTATCAAACGGACATAGATCAAAGGCTGCAAATATCTTTGAGGCGGGAGGAAAAACTTTTATAGCAGGGTTAGAGTATTCATTTCTCACTGTTTCGGTAAGTGTCTTGAAATATGGTTGAACAAACTCCTCACTAAGAGCTTCTTTCCATCCCTTCTCTATCCTTACATCCATATTATACTATTTTATCCGGATGAATAAATCAGCTTCTTATATGTATCATTATCAACAACTGAAAAGAAGTAATAGTATTCGTTCCGCATTAAGAGACACAAAATAATCAAAAAAAGGAAGGTAATCAAAATTCCGGAATTTTGAAAACCTTCCTTGTTGTATCTCCATAGGGAGTCGAACCCTAATCGTCGGAACCGGAATCCGATATTCTATCCATTGAACTATGGAGACATCATAGCCGACAGCCTTCATGACAGTCGGCTAATATTTTTTTGCTGTCAACTAAGCACGATTACTCAGCGGCGTTTTCAGCAGGAGTTTCCTCTGCAGGAGTCGCTGCAACGGGAGCAGCAGCCTCAGCAGGAGCGGCTGATTTCTTCGAACGAGAACGACGAGTGCTCTTAGCCTTCTTCTCAGTTTTGGCACCAAGCATATTCTCATTGAAATCAACAAACTCAATCATAGCCATTTCTGCGTTGTCACCAAGACGGTTACCGGTCTTGAGGATACGGAGATAGCCACCGGGACGATCGGCCACCTTGTCAGAAATAACACCGAAGAGCTCCTTCACAGCATCTTTATTCTGAAGATAGCTGAATACAAGACGACGGTTGGGAGTATTATCCTTTTTGGATCTTGTGATCAGAGGCTCTGCATAAACACGCAAGGCTTTCGCCTTAGCCACAGTCGTAAAGATTCTCTTATGCATTATCAAGGCGATAGCAAGGTTTTTCAACAGCGCATCGCGATGAGCTTTCTTACGGCTGAGATGGTTGAATTTTTTATTGTGTCTCATTATGCGATTTAGTCTTTATCTAATTTGTATTTTGAAATATCCATTCCAAAGGAAAGGTTTAGCTTCTCGAGAAGTTCGTCAAGCTCGCTAAGCGATTTCTTACCGAAATTGCGGAACTTTAACAAGTCATTCTTATTGAATACCACGAGCTCGCCGAGAGTTTCAACCTCAGCGCTTTTAAGGCAGTTGAGCGCGCGAACAGAGAGATCCATATCCACGAGCTTGCTCTTAAGCAATTGACGCATGTGGAGCACTTCCTCATCGAACTCTTCCGGAGTATCCTCCTTGGGAGTCTCAAGCGAAATTTTCTCATCAGAGAACATCATGAAATGCTGAATTAGAATCTTCGACGCCTCCTTAAGAGCTTCCTTGGGATGGATCGAACCATCGGTAGTGACTTCCATCACAAGCTTCTCATAGTCGGTCTTCTGCTCAACACGGAAGTTTTCAACAGAATATTTCACATTCTTGATCGGAGTATAGATGGAGTCGATAGCTATCTCGTCCACGGGACCGCCGGCGATCAACTCACGGTTCTCATCGGCAGGCACCCATCCACGACCTTTGTTGATTGTGAATTCCATTGTAAAGCTTGCCGACTCATCAAGGTGACAAATCACCAATTCGGGATTCAGCACCTCAAAGCCGGAAAGCACCTTACCCAAGTCGCCTGCGGTGAACACATCTGTGCCCGACACTGAGACCACTCCCTTTTCAGTTTCATGGTCCTCGGTCAGCTGCTTGAATCTTACTTGTTTGAGATTCAGGATGATGTTAGTAACATCTTCCTTTACCCCCGGAATGGTATCCAACTCATGGGCCACACCATCGATGCGTATCGCACAAATGGCGAAACCACCAAGCGACGACAACAAGATGCGACGCAACGCATTCCCTATTGTCTGGCCATAACCGGGCTCGAGGGGTCTGAATTCAAACTTGCCGAACTTGCTGTCGGCCTCAAGCATAATGACCTTGTCAGGTTTTTGAAATGCTAAAATTGGCATGGGTATCTTAATTTTTATTATTTAGAATACAACTCGACGATAAGCTGTTCCTTGATTGTCTCAGGGATATCCTCACGCTGAGGCATATGAAGGAATTTACCTCCCTTAATGCTTTCATCCCATTCAATCCAAGGATATTTGCTGTGGTTGAAACCTGCGAGACAATCAGCAATAACTTCCAGAGATTTGGATTTCTCTCTCACTGCAACTACATCGCCGGGTTTAACACGGTAGGAAGGAATATTCACCACATCGCCATTAACTGTGATGTGTTTGTGAAGAACAATCTGTCGAGCTGCGGGACGTGTGGGTGCAAGACCCATACGGTAAACCACATTGTCGAGACGGCTTTCGAGAAGCTGGAGGAGCACTTCACCGGTAATACCCTTAGTGCGCGCTGCTTTCTCGAACAGGTTGCGGAACTGACGCTCCAGAACACCGTAAGTATATTTTGCTTTCTGTTTCTCGCGCAACTGCAGACCATACTCTGATGTCTTTCTCCTGCGGTTTGCGCCATGCTGTCCCGGCGGATAATTTTTCTTAGCCAGAACTTTGTCATCACCGTAAATCGGCTCACCGAATTTACGTGCAATCTTTGTTTTTGGTCCAGTGTATCTTGCCATTTTACTTTTCTTTCTTTATTTGCCCATGAGCCTATTCCTTAGCGCAGCCGCGACTATCGAGAGAAAGTGGTGAGACAGTCTATTCGCATTCAGAATCAGGCTTAGCGGACATTTCCAAAATTATTCTAATCTTAGACTCTTCTTCTTTTGGGAGGACGACATCCGTTGTGGGGAAGCGGAGTAACATCAACGATCTCTGTTACCTCGATACCTGCGCCATGCACAGTGCGGATAGCAGACTCACGACCGTTGCCGGGACCCTTAACGTATGCTTTCACTTTACGGAGGCCAAGGTCGTATGCGACCTTTGCACAATCCTGAGCTGCCATCTGGGCAGCGTAGGGAGTGTTCTTCTTAGAGCCTCTGAAGCCCATCTTGCCGGCTGAAGACCAGGAAATAACCTGACCCTCGCTATTGGCCAGACACACAATGATGTTGTTGAAGGAGCTATGCACATGAAGCTGACCACTTGCGTCAACCTTGACATTTCTCTTCTTAGCTGCGACTGTCTTTTTTGCCATACTTTTATGTTATTATTTAGTAGCTTTCTTCTTATTAGCAACTGTTTTCTTACGACCCTTGCGAGTGCGGGCATTGTTCTTAGTGCTCTGACCACGCAAAGGAAGGCCAAGACGATGACGGATGCCACGGTAGCAACCGATATCCATCAGACGCTTGATATTGAGCTGGATCTCTGAACGAAGATCTCCCTCTACTTTATATCCGTTCTGGATCACTTCACGCACGGCGGCAGCCTGTGCATCTGTCCAGTCTTTTACCTTGATGTCACGATCAACACCAGCCTTGTTAAGAATAGTGTTGGCTGCGCTTCGGCCAATACCGAATATATAAGTCAAGGCGATCTCTCCTCTTTTATTCTGCGGCAAATCTACGCCGACAATTCTTACTGCCATATTGTATATTACAATTTAGATTACAAGGGTTATATTTTTATCCTTGACGTTGTTTGAGTTTCGGATTCTTCTTGTTTATCACATATAGTCTCCCTTTTCTGCGTACGATCTTGCTGTCAGGAGTACGTTTCTTGATTGATGCTCTTACTTTCATATCTTGTGTTCTTTATTTATATCGAAATGATATTCTGCCCTTACTTAGATCGTAAGGTGACATTTCCACCCTTACTTTGTCGCCGGGAAGAATTTTTATATAATGCATTCGCATCTTGCCGGAAATATGGGCCGTGATTTCATGACCGTTCTCCAGCTCGACTTTGAACATAGCATTTGACAATGCTTCAAGAATAACGCCGTCTATTTCTATTGCAGCTTGTTTTGCCATTTCTTATATGAATTATGCAATTTTTTATGAATCCTTACCATTTAAAGCGGCCTCGATATAATCGAATGTGGTTAAAATCTCAGGAGTCTCTCCCTTGATCACAATGGTGTGCTCATAATGAGCGGATGGTTTTCCATCGCGTGTGCGGCATGTCCACCCGTCCTCAGCACTAATCTTCACATTCTTGCTGCCGAGGTTGATCATAGGTTCTATTGCAATGCACATCCCGTTTTTAAGAACAGGACCGATTCCACGCCGTCCATAATTGGGCACCTCAGGATCTTCATGCATACTCTTCCCGATTCCGTGACCGCACATCTCTCTCACAACACTATATCCATGTCGTTCGCAGTAAGTCTGCACAGCATTAGAGATGTCACCGATACGCTTGCCTTCCTTGGCAGCAGCAATCCCTTTGTAAAGAGATTCCTCGGTTACTTTCATAAGCTGTCTGACTTTTTCGTCCACTTCACCTACGGCAAAAGTATAACAACTGTCTCCATGGAAACCATCAAGCTCTGCAACGCAATCTGTTCCTATGATATCACCCTCTCTCAATGCGTAATTAGAGGGGAAACCATGCACAACAGTCTCGTTAACCTCAATACAAAGAGTACCGGGGAAGCCATGATAGCCTAAGCATGAGGGTTTACCCCCGTTATCGAGGATAAACTCTCTTGCTATAGTGTCAAGTCGAAGAGTGGTCACACCGGGTTTTACCCATTTCGCAACTTCTCCAAGAGTACGGCTCACAAGGTCGCAAGCCGCACGCATCTTTTCAATCTCTTCCGCTGTCTTGATATAGATCATTTTAAATTGTCAACGAGTTACAATTTTCTTAGAAAGCGCCACTTCCTGTGGTGCGACCTTTGATTCTACCATCCTTCATCAGACCGTCATAATGACGCATCAGAAGGTGACCCTCGATGATTCGTAACGTATCCAATACTACACCTACGAGAATCAAAAGAGAAGTGCCTCCGAAGAAAGAAGCGAAGTTTCTGTTGAGACCGCAGATATGCGCGATCGCGGGAAGTATTGCCACAATGCCGAGGAAGATAGAACCCGGAAGGGTGATTCTCGACATAATAGAATCAAGATAATCCACTGTCGGCTTTCCGGGCTTGATGCCGGGGATAAATCCGTTGTTACGCTTCATATCTTCAGCCATCTGAGCCGGACGGACTGTGATCGCAGTATAGAAATATGTGAAGGCCACGATCATGATGAAGTAAATGAAGTTATACCAAAAGCCGTACATATCGGTCATCGCACCAAAGAAACCGGTCTTATCAGTGCTGAATCCTACCAAAGTGACAGGGATAAACATTATGGCCTGGGCGAAGATGATAGGCATCACACCGGCAGCATTCACTTTTAAAGGAATATACTGACGCGCACCACCATACTGTTTGTTTCCAACCACCTTCTTTGCATATTGCACAGGCACTTTTCTTGTGCCCTGCACGAGGAGCACAGCTCCTGCTATCACTGCAAGAAGAATGATAATCTCAACAAGGAAGAGAACGAGACCACCACCGGCGGAGTTCATGAGACGTCCTGTGAATTCCTGAATAAATGCCTCAGGCAGACGAGCAATGATACCGATAAGGATGATGAATGAGATACCATTGCCAACACCCTTCTGATCGATTCTCTCACCCAGCCACATAATAAACATAGAACCGGCTGCAAGAACCACAGTCATAAAGGCTACAGTCCAGAAGCCCATCTCTACGTGGCCACCGGCCGCCTTGACCTGATACTGAAGATTCATCAGATAGGCAGGACCCTGCAACACAAGAATCAACACTGTGAGATAGCGGGTGTACTGGTTGAGTTTCATTCTTCCGCTCTCACCTTCACGCTGCATCTTCTGAAATGCGGGAAGCACCATACCCAAGAGCTGAATCACAATTGAAGCCGTGATATAAGGCATGATACCTAACGCAAAGATAGAAGCCTGCGAGAAGGCACCTCCAGAGAACATGTCGAGCAGCTGCATCAGACCGTCCTGTGTGAAATTCTTGAGTGCAAGAAGGTCGTCGGGATTGATGCCCGGCAACACAACGTAGCACCCGAAGCGATAGATGATCACCAAGAGAAGGGTTATACCTATTCTCTTGCGAAGATCCTCTACACTCCAGATATTCTTTATTGTTTTTGTAAATCCCATTGTCGGTTAATTTTATTTTTTGGTTACGGTGCCACCTGCGGCTGTGATAGCCTCCTCCGCTTTCTTTGAGAAAGCATTGGCCTCGACTTCTACGGCACGTGTCAACGCGCCATTGCCAAGGATCTTAACAAGTGCATTCTTCGAAACCAGTCCGGCCTCGCGAAGATCAGCGATAGTGACTTTTGCGAGTTCCTTTGCAGCAGCCAAAGCTTCAATAGCATCAAGATTGATAGCCTTGTATTCAACACGGTTGATATTTTTGAAACCGAATTTAGGCACACGACGCTGCAAAGGCATCTGACCACCTTCGAATCCAATCTTGCGACTGTAACCGGAACGAGACTTTGCACCTTTATGACCTCGGGTTGAGGTGCCGCCATAACCGGATCCGGGACCACGTCCTATACGCTTGTTGCTTTTATTGCTGCCGGGAGCCGGCTGTAAATTATGTAATTCCATTTCTTTAATTCGCTTTTGAGTTTAAAGTTTTTCCACTTTAACTAAATGATGAACCTTTTTCACCATGCCCATGATTGAGGGGGTGTCCTCTTTGATCACAGAGTGATTCATTTTGTGAAGACCGAGTGCATCCAAAGTCTCTTTCTGCACCTTGGGGCAGTTGATACGGCTCTTAATCTGGGTTACTTTAATCTGTGCCATGTTTTAGATTATTTACCATTGAACACTTTTTCAACCGAGATACCACGGTTCTGCGCCACTTGTGCCGGGCTACGAAGCTCATCAAGAGCTGCGATTGTGGCCTTAACAAGGTTATGAGGGTTAGAGCTTCCCTTTGATTTTGCAAGAACGTCTGTGATACCAACACTCTCGAGCACCGCACGCATCGCACCACCGGCTTTCACTCCTGTACCCTCGCTGGCAGGTTTGAGGAAGATACGTGAACCTCCGAACTTAGCCTCAACCTCGTGGGGGATTGTACCTTTATGCACGGGGATCTTGATAAGATTCTTCTTGGCAGTCTCCACGCCCTTTGCGATGGCAGCTGTCACCTCATTGGCCTTGCCGAGACCCCAACCGATCACACCATCTTCGTTACCGACAACCACGATTGCCGCAAAGCTGAAAGCACGTCCACCTTTTGTAACCTTGGTTACACGGTTGATGGCCACAAGACGGTCTTTCAATTCCAAATCATTAGTAGATTTAATTCTGTTATTTCTCTTAGCCATAATAACTTAAAATTTAAGACCGGCCTGACGGGCTGCATCGGCCAAAGATTTTACTCTGCCATGGAAAAGGTAACCGTTACGGTCGAACACTACCTCAGTGATACCCTTTTCCTGTGCTTTCTTAGCTATCACTTCGCCTACTTTGGCAGCCTGCTCTGTCTTAGTGCCGCCTTCAAGGCCTTTCGATGATGCAGCGCATAAAGTTGCGCCTGCGAGGTCATCGATCAATTGTACGTAAATCCCCTTGTTACTGCGGAACACGCTCATGCGAGGACGATTTGCAGTGCCGGAGATTTTACCGCGAACACGCGTTTTTATTTTATTTCTTCTTGCTATCTTGGATACCATAGTTTTCCTAATTTAATTATTTGGCATTAGCCGATTTTCCAGACTTGCGACGGATAATCTCGCCCACAAACTTGATACCTTTACCCTTGTAAGGCTCAGGCTTACGAAGGCTGCGGATCTTGGCACATACCTGACCAAGCAACTGCTTGTCGTATGATTCAAGAATTATCAGAGGATTCTTATTACGCTCTGACTTTGCCTCTACCTTGATTTCTTTAGGAAGCTTGATATAGATAGCATGTGAAAATCCTAATGCAAGCTCGAGAACCTGTCCTGTGGATGTGGCACGATAACCCACACCTACAAGCTCCATCTCTTTCTTATATCCCTCGGAAACACCAACCACCATATTGTGGATAAGCGCACGATAAAGACCGTGCTGCGCGCGGTGCTCACGATCGTCGGAGGGACGTGTCACAATTACTTCATTATTCTCCACTTTCACATCGAGATCAGGATTGATTGCCTGTGAAAGCTCTCCTTTCGGACCTTTTACAGTCACAACATTATCTTTCACTGTAACTGTTACGCCGGCCGGAAGCGCGATGGGTGCCTTACCTATTCTTGACATAATTTACCTCCTTCCATTAATATACGTAACAAATTACCTCGCCACCAATCTTGCGCTCTTTAGCTTCCTTGTTGGTCATCACGCCCTGTGAAGTGGAAATGATGGCGATACCAAGGCCGTTAAGCACACGGGGCATATCCTTGTAGCCTGTGTACTGGCGCAAACCGGGACGAGAGATACGATGAAGATTCTTGATCGCATTCACCTTGTCGATGGGATCATACTTGAGCGCAATCTTTATTGTGCCCTGTGGAGTGGGACCTTCCTCAAACTTGTAGTTTAAGATATAGCCCTGATCGAAAAGGATCTTAGTGATTTCCCTTTTCATTTTTGAAGACGGAATTTCCACCACACGGTGTCCCGCGCGGATGGCATTTCTCAGTCTGGTCAAATAGTCTGCTATCGGATCAGTCATTGTTTTGTTGGTTAAATTGATTCAGATGTTCCGAACAATATTTAATACTCACTTATAGTCATGCGTAAACGCAAATTCACCTCATGAATTCGCAAATACGCATAAACTTCTGCAAAGTTAATACTTATTTTTGAAATATGAGGTGAATTCACCAAAAAATTTTCTTCGTTTTTGTAAAAACGAAACATTATTTCAAGAAAATCGCCCGAACTTAAATTTCTTTAACAATGAATCTTAAGTTCAGGCGGTCATTTCTTACCAGCTTGCTTTTTTCACACCCGGAATCAGACCCGCGGAAGCCATCTCACGGAACTGGATACGGGAAATGCCGAACTGACGCATATATCCTTTCGGACGGCCTGTGATTTCGCAACGATTGTGAAGGCGAACTTTGGAAGCGTTTTTAGGAAGCTTCTGAAGTTTGGTAAGTGCCTCATAGTTGATATTACCATCTGCATCTGCAAGAGCAGCCTTCTTAAGGGCAGCCTTCTTCTCTGCATATTTGGCAACCATTCGTTGACGCTTCACCTCACGGGCTTTCATTGATTCTTTTGCCATATCTCTTATTTTTCGTTTTTGAAGGGAAGTCCGAATTTCTTAAGAAGAGCAAAACCTTCCTCGTCGTTCTTTGCAGAAGTAACGAAGGTGATGTTCATACCCTGGAGCTTCGGCACATTATCGATGTTGATCTCAGGGAAGATGATCTGCTCAGTGATACCGAGAGTATAGTTACCACGGCCATCGAGCTTTGAATTGATACCCTTGAAGTCGCGAATACGGGGAAGTGCCACCTTCACGAGTCTCTCAAGGAACTCATACATCTTCTCTCTGCGAAGAGTCACCATAGCTCCGATAGGCATTTTCTTACGGAGCTTGAAGGCAGCGATATCCTTCTTTGAAAGAGTAGGAACGGCCTTCTGACCGGTAATTGCAGTGAGCTCATTGATAGCTGTCTCGATCAGTTTCTTATCTTGGGTTGCACCGCCAAGACCCTGGTTGATGACGATCTTCTCAAGGCGGGGAACTTCCATAACGGTGTCGTATTTGAACTCCTCTTTGAGCTCAGGAACGATCTTTTCCTTATACTGTTTGCTAAGAGTTGTCTCCATTATTTAATCTCCTCTCCTGATTTTTTTGAATAACGCACCGATTTTCCGGCCTCGTTCTTGCGACGCCCGATACGTGTGGGCTTACCGGTTTTCGGATCTACTACATTCAGATTAGAAATATGCACGGGAGCTTCGATTTTCACGATGCCACCCTGAGGATATTTGGCATTCGGTTTTGTGCTTTTAGACACGATGTTGACACCCTCCACGATAGCGCGGCGCTTGTCAACCTGCACCTCCAACACTCGTCCGGTCTTGCCTTTGTCATCACCGGCATTCACATAGACTGTGTCACCTTTCTTTATATGCAATTTTGCCATTTTTCTCTTGATTAAGACTGTTAAAGCACTTCAGGTGCCAATGAAACGATTTTCATGTTGGTGTTACGGAGCTCACGGGCCACCGGACCAAAGATACGGGTACCGCGGATTTCTCCGGCGTTATTAAGAAGGACACACGCATTGTCGTCGAAACGGATATAGCTTCCGTCGGGACGACGGATCTCCTTCTTTGTGCGAACAACAACAGCTTTCGACACCGTTCCCTTCTTGACATCAGAAGACGGGATGGTACTTTTCACAGAGACTACGATGATATCGCCTACGCTGGCGTATCTGCGGCCTGTGCCGCCAAGCACGTGGATACAGAGTGCCTCTTTGGCTCCACTGTTGTCCGCAACTGTCAAACGTGATTCTGTCTGGATCATGATTACTTAACTTTTTCGATGATTTCTACCAGTCTCCATCTCTTAGTCTTGCTCAACGGGCGAGTCTCCATGAGGCGGACTGTGTCGCCTACTGAGCACTCGTTGTTTTCATCGTGAGCATGATACTTCTTTGTCTTATTTACAAACTTGCCGTAAATAGGGTGCTTCTCTTTCCACTTGATCTCGACTGTGATTGTCTTGTCGCACTTATTGCTGGAAACCACCCCGATTCTTTCTTTTCTTAAATGTCTTTTTTCCATTTCCTTAAATACTTTGAATGGGAGTTACTTACTTAGAGGCAGCGGCAGCCGCAATCTCTTTCTGGCGCAACACAGTCTTCAAGCGTGCAATCTCACGACGATCTTTGGTGATCTTCGCAGGATTGTCAACGGGAGATATCGCGTGCGCTACTTTCAATTCACGATAAGCCTTCTCTGCAGCCTCTATGCGGGCTGTCAATTCCTGAATGCTTAATTCCTTGATTTCTTCCTTTTTCATTTTTATCTGTTTTTTTGATTCATGTATGTCCGCCCCGGAGTTGCCTCCGGGGCCTCCATACATTATCAGTCTTTACACATTCTGTGAGGGATCATAGTCGCGGCGAACCACAAACTTAGTGATCACGGGGAGTTTCTGAGCAGCAAGACGAAGTGCTTCTTTTGCGATATCGTAAGGCACGCCGTCCACCTCGATCAGGATACGTCCCGGAGTCACAGGCGCAACGAATCCCTCGGGATTACCTTTACCTTTACCCATACGTACCTCAGCCGGCTTCTTTGTGATGGGCTTATCGGGGAATATACGGATCCAGATCTGACCCTGACGCTGCATGTAACGTGTCACCGCAATACGGGCAGCCTCGATCTGACGGCCGGTGATCCACTTGGAATCGAGAGTCTTTATGCCGAACGAACCGAATGCAAGCTGGTTGCCTCTCTGGGCCTCACCTTTCATACGGCCTTTTTGCGAACGGCGATATCTTGTTTTCTTAGGCTGTAACATTTTATCTTAGCTGTTTTAACGGTTGTTATTCTTCTTATTGCGGAAACCGCCCTTGCGACCGCCCTGAGGACGACCGTTCTCTTTCTGACCGATGGCATAAGAGGGAGTGAGCTCCTTCTTGCCATAGATCTCACCACGGCAGATCCAAACCTTGATACCGATGATACCTACCTTGGTGAGAGCCTCAACCAAAGCATAGTCGATATCGGCACGGAGTGTGTGGAGAGGTGTGCGACCTTCCTTGAACATCTCTGAACGGGCCATTTCAGCACCGTTAAGACGACCGCTCACCTGAACTTTGATACCCTCTGCTCCCATACGCATTGTGGAAGCGATGGCCATCTTCACTGCACGACGATAAGCAACTTTATTCTCGATCTGACGAGCGATATTGGTAGCTACGATCTCTGCATCAAGCTCAGGACGCTTAATCTCGTGGATATTGATCTGAACCTCCTTATCGGTAAGTTTCTTCAATTCCTCCTTAAGAGCATCCACATCCTTTCCTCCCTTACCGATAATCATACCGGGACGGGAAGTGCAGATAGTAACTGTTGCCATTTTGAGCGTACGCTCGATAATTATTCTGGATACGCTTGCCTTTGCAAGACGAGTGCGGAGATATTTACGGATCTTGGAATCTTCGAGAAGAGTCTCACCGTATTTCTTTCCACCATACCAGTTGGAGTCCCAACCGCGGATCACACCGAGACGGTTGCTGATTGGATTAACTTTCTGTCCCATCTTTACAAATTAAGCATTATCATTATTGATTGTATCCACGAAAATAGTCACGTGGTTAGAACGTTTGCGGATTCTGTAGCCACGACCCTGCGGAGCGGGACGAAGACGCTTCAGCATAGGAGCCTCATCCACAAAAACTGTCTTCACATAGAGCTCGCCGGCCTGAGCCTTGCGCTCGTTCTTCTGCTCCCAGTTTGCCACTGCGGAACGAAGAAGTTTCTCTACTTTATTGGAAGCCTCTTTATTTGAAAATTTGAGAATACCGAGAGCTTTGAACACTTCCTGGCCACGGATCATGTCAACAACGAGACGCATCTTGCGTGGCGACGAAGGCACATTGCGAAGTTTGGCGAAATATTCGCCTTTTCTCTCCGCCTTTAAGCCATCGGCATATTGTCTTTTTCTTACACCCATTGTATGTTTTCTTTTTTAATCTAAATTAATGATGAGGGCCATTATTTTTTCTTGTTACCGGCGTGACCACGGAAAGTACGTGTGGGGGCAAACTCGCCGAGCTTGTGGCCCACCATGTTCTCAGTGACATATACCGGGATAAACTTGTTGCCGTTGTGAACGGCGAAAGTGTGTCCCACGAAATCGGGGGAAATCATGGAAGCGCGGCTCCACGTCTTGATGACGCTCTTTTTACCGCTTTCCTCCATTGCAGCCACTTTCTTCTCAAGCTTCACGCTGATAAATGGTCCTTTTTTAAGCGAACGACTCATACTTGTCTTTTTTTATCAAAATTATTTCTTCCTTCTTTCAATTATATACTTCGAAGAATGTTTCTTCGGAGAACGTGTCTTAAGACCCTTAGCGTAAAGACCAGTACGAGAACGGGGATGACCACCGGACTGACGGCCCTCACCACCACCCATCGGGTGGTCAACAGGGTTCATAACAACACCACGGTTGTGGGGGCGACGACCCAACCAGCGAGAACGACCGGCCTTACCGCTCGATTCAAGGGCATGATCAGAGTTGCCTACCACTCCGACAGTGGCACGACAAGTGAGGAGCACCTTACGGGTCTCACCTGAAGGAAGCTTGATAATCGCGTAATCGCCTTCACGCGAAGTAAGCTGAGCGAACGTACCGGCAGAACGAGCCATTGAGGCACCCTGACCGGGACGAAGTTCGATACAATGGATAAGAGTACCGACGGGGATATTTGCCAAAGGAAGACAGTTTCCTACCTCAGGAGCTGCATCCGGACCGCTGACAACGATCTGTCCTACTTCAAGACCGTTGGGGGCAATCATATAGGCTTTTGATCCGTCTTTGTAATAAAGAAGCGCGATGCGTGCCGAACGGTTGGGATCATACTCGATGGTCTTTACTGTTGCGGGCACACCGTCATTCTTTCTCTTGAAGTCGATGAGACGCAATTTTCTCTTATGACCACCACCACGGTAACGAGTGGAGAGGTGACCTGATGAGTTACGTCCACCAGTGGAACGTTTCCCGACTGTAAGAGACTTTTCTGGTGTGGTAGCAGTGATTTGTCCTTTGAACACACCAATAATCTTGTGTCTTTGCCCAGGCGTAGTGGGCTTGAATTTTCTTACTGCCATTATTCTTAAATATTGCTATAATAGTCGATTGTTTGACCTTCAGCCACTGTTACGTAGGCCTTCTTGAACGCAGGACGCTGACCACGGATAAGTCCGCTCTTGGTATAGCGTTGTTTGCGCTTGCCGGCGTAAACGGCTGTGTTCACTCTCTCAACGCGAACATTGTAGAGTTTCTCCACGATGTCCTTGATCTGAAACTTGTTGGCTTCGGGAGACACGGCGAATGTGTAGCAGTTCTGCTTCTCGCTGTAGGCCGTAGCCTTCTCAGTTACGATAGGTTTGATCTGAATATCCATCTTTTTGTCTCCTTATTTAAAATCGTTGATTACTGCAACGCTGTCTTCAGTGAGAATCATCGCGTCGTTATTGAGCACTGTGTAGGCGTTCAAGTCGGTCGCCTGTGCCATCAATGCGTTAGGGACGTTGCGTACAGAAAGAAGCACGTTGCGGTCGTCGTTAGCGAATACCAACAGCACTTTCTTGTCTTCGAGCTTGAAGCCTTTTGCAAAGTTAATGTAATTCTTTGTCTTAGGAGCATCGAAAGTGAAGTTTTCCACAACAATGATCTTGTTGTCGTTGGCCTTCGAAGTAAGGGCGATCTTACGAGCAAGGCTCTTCATTTTCTTATTGAGCTTAGTGCGGTAGTCGCGGGGACGAGGACCGAATACTGTACCACCACCACGGAGAAGCGGAGAATTGATATCACCGCGACGAGCGCCGCCGCCGCCTTTCTGACGACCGAGCTTGCGGGTTGAACCTGAAACCTCGCTGCGCTCCTTGCTCTTGTGAGTTCCCTGACGCTGGTTGCCAAGATACTGCTTTATGTCGAGATACAAGGTATGCTCAGCATTTCCTTTATCCAAATCGCGCGCAAACACTTCGTCATTGAGAGTGATCTTGCGTCCGGTGTCTTCACCTTTGATATTATAAACTGCTAATTCCATTATTTCTCAACTAAAACTATTGAACCTTTGTGTCCGGGAATAGAACCCTTGATCATTAACAAATTGTGCTCGGGGATCACTTTGATCACCTGAAGGTTTTGAACAGTCACACGTTCGTTACCCATGTGTCCGGCCATACGGAGACCCTTGAACACCTTTGCGGGATAAGAACAGGCACCGATCGAACCGGGGGCACGAAGACGGTTATGCTGACCGTGAGTCTTCTGACCTACGCCGCCGAAGCCATGGCGTTTTACAACACCCTGGAATCCTTTTCCTTTGCTGGTGCCGACTACATCGACAAAACCACCCTCCTGGAAGAGGTCAACAGTCAGCGTCTCGCCGAGAGCAGGAACTGTCTCGAACGATTTGAACTCGGCCAAGTGTCTCTGGGGTGCTACACCGGCTTTCTTGAAGTGACCGGCCATAGGCTTGGTGGTGTGCTTGTCGGTCTTCTCCATGAAGCCAACCTGCACGGCCTGATAACCGTCATTCTCCACTGTCTTAACCTGAGTAACAACACAAGGACCTACTTCGATAACAGTGCACGGAACATTTTTTCCGTCGGCACTGAAAACGGATGTCATTCCGATTTTCTTTCCTAATAATCCTGGCATTTCTTTTATTACTATTTGTGGTTGTTATGACGGGTGTCCGTCGAGTCATGGCGGACACCCTCTCATATTATGATTTCTTAAACTTAAACTTTGATGGAAACATCAACACCGCTGGGAAGTTCGAGCTTCATCAGGGCATCCACAGTCTTTGATGTGCTGCTGTAGATGTCGATCAGTCTCTGATAGGATGAAAGCTGGAACTGCTCACGTGATTTCTTGTTTACGAATGTCGAGCGGTTCACTGTGAAGATACGCTTGTGGGTCGGAAGAGGAATCGGTCCGCTTACTACTGCACCAGTCGATTTCACTGTCTTGACGATCTTCTCTGCGCTTTTATCCACGAGGTTGTGATCGTAAGATTTAAGTTTGATTCTAATTTTCTGGCTCATATTGATTTTTAGACTTGAATTTTATTTCAAAAGATCCACTCGACCCTGGCACTCTGTGAGCACATTCTTCGCGATGGAATTGCTTACCTCTGCATAGTGGCTGAATGACATTGTGGATGTGGCACGGCCTGAAGTTATGGTGCGGAGAGCTGTCACATAACCGAACATCTCGGCAAGAGGAGCCTTGGCTTTCACGATGCGGGCACCGCTGCGGCTTGTCTCCATACCTTCCACCTGACCACGACGCTTGTTAAGGTCGCCGATCACATCACCCATAGACTCTTCGGGAGTCACAACCTCGATCTTCATGATAGGCTCCATAAGAACAGGACCTGCCTTTTCGGAACCCTTCTTGAACGCCTGGATTGCGCAAAGCTCAAATGAAAGCTGGTCGGAGTCAACGGGGTGGAAACTACCGTCGAGAAGAGTAACCTTAAGCTGCTCTACGGGATAGCCGGCAAGAACACCATTCTTCATTGCAGTCTGGAAACCTTTCTGCACAGAGGGGATGTATTCCTTAGGCACATTACCACCCTTAACCTCATCAACAAACTGGAGGCTGCCCTCGAAGCCCTCGTCAACAGGCTCGATGCGAACGATGATGTCGGCGAATTTACCGCGACCACCGGTCTGCTTCTTGAAGGTCTCACGAAGTTCAACGGGTTTGGTGATTGCTTCCTTATATGTTACCTGGGGACGACCCTGGTTACATTCTACCTTGAACTCACGACGAAGACGGTCGATAATGATGTCGAGGTGAAGCTCACCCATACCGCTGATCACAGTCTGACCTGTCTCCTCGTTTGTCTCAACACGGAACGTAGGATCTTCCTCAGCAAGTTTCTGAAGACCTACACCGAGTTTATCGAGGTCTTTCTGAGTCTTGGGCTCAACCGCTATACCGATAACGGGATCGGGGAATTCCATAGACTCAAGCACGATGGGAGCATCCTCAGCGCAGAGGGTATCACCAGTGCGGATATCCTTGAAACCTACACCGGCACCGATATCACCGCAACCGATCTTCTCTTTGGGATTCTGCTTATTGGAGTGCATCTGGAAAAGACGGCTGATACGCTCCTTCTTGCCTGATCGGCTGTTCAATACATAAGAACCGGCTGCGATATCACCTGAATAAACGCGGAAGAAGCAGAGACGACCTACATAGGGGTCGGTAGCAATCTTGAACGCAAGTGCACACATAGGAGCTTCGGGTGAAGGCTCACGAGTAAGGATCTCGTCAGGGTTGCCCACTGCATGACCTTCGATCACACCTGAATCCTCAGGAGAAGGAAGGTAAGCGCAGACAGCATCGAGAAGAGTCTGAACACCTTTGTTCTTAAAAGAAGAACCACAAAGCATGGGGTTGATCTGCATTGAGAGAGTTCCCTTGCGGATAGCTGCGCGGATCTCATCCTCGGTGATAGTGGAAGGATCGTCGAAGTATTTCTCCATCAATGCGTCATCAACCTCTGCGAGAGTCTCAAGCATTTTATCGCGATATTCCTCAGCCTCGGCAAGGAGATTTGCAGGGATTTCCTCTACGGAATATTCAGCACCCATAGTCTCGTCATGCCAGAAGAGAGCCTTCATTGTGATAAGGTCAACACAACCCTTGAAAGTCTCCTCAGCACCGATAGGCACCTGGATTGGAAGCGGGTTTGCACCGAGCACTTCCTTCACTTGACGCACAACCTCGAAGAAGTTTGCACCTGAACGGTCCATCTTGTTGACATAACCGATACGGGGCACATTGTATTTATCAGCCTGACGCCAAACAGTCTCCGACTGGGGCTCCACACCGCCTACAGCACAGAAAGTAGCCACTGCGCCGTCGAGCACACGAAGAGAACGCTCCACCTCTACAGTGAAGTCAACGTGTCCCGGAGTGTCGATAAGGTTGATTTTGTATTTCTCGCCGTCATAGTTCCAGAAAGTAGTGGTAGCGGCAGAAGTGATGGTGATACCACGCTCCTGCTCCTGCTCCATCCAGTCCATGGTAGCGGCACCGTCGTGAACCTCACCGATTTTGTGGGTCAGACCGGTATAGAAAAGAATACGCTCTGAAGTTGTGGTCTTACCGGCATCGATGTGAGCCATGATACCGATATTACGCGTATATTTAAGTTCGTCGTGTTTAGCCATTTTGCTTTACTCCTATTAGAATCTGAAATGTGCGAATGCGCGGTTAGCTTCAGCCATGCGGTGCATATCCTCTTTACGTTTGTAGGCACCACCCTGATCATTGAAAGCATCTACGATCTCTGCAGCGAGTTTGTCGGCCATTGTCTTGCCACCGCGTTTACGTGCGAAGATAATGAGGTTTTTCATGGAGATAGACTCCTTGCGGTCGGCGCGGATCTCAGTAGGCACCTGGAAGGTGGCACCACCTACGCGACGCGATTTAACCTCAACCTGGGGAGTAACATTTTCAAGCGCCTTTTTCCAGATTTCAAGCGCGCTTTTCTCTTCATTGGGCAATTTCGACTTCACAGTCTCCAAAGCCGAATAGAAAATTGTAAAAGCCGTGTTTTTCTTTCCGTCATACATGAGGTGATTCACGAACTTGGTTACTCTGACGTCATGAAAAACAGGGTCAGGAAGAACAACCCTTTTCTTAGGTTTTTGCTTTCTCATTTTTGTTTGTTTAATGTTTTTGTTTTTGGCTGCTTTTGCAATCTTCAACACCGCTCTCTTGCGGAGTTTACTCAACCATAGCCATCCAATAAATCAAAAACTGTTGTTTAGGATTTGATTGCTTGTAAGAAGAGGCCTGTTTTATTTCTTGGCCGCTTTAGGACGTTTTGCTCCATATTTGGAACGACGCTGGGTTCTGCCCTGCACGCCTGCTGTATCGAGCGTTCCGCGCACGATGTGATAGCGCACACCGGGAAGGTCTTTCACACGACCGCCACGCACCATCACGATGGAGTGCTCCTGAAGGTTGTGTCCCTCTCCGGGAATATAGCTGTTCACTTCCTTGCCGTTGGTGAGGCGTACACGAGCCACCTTTCTCATCGCCGAGTTAGGCTTCTTGGGGGTGGTGGTATATACACGCACGCACACGCCGCGACGCTGAGGACAGGAATCCAATGCGGGAGATTTGCTCTTTTCTTTGAGCACGTTGCGTCCCTTTCTTACTAATTGCTGAATAGTTGGCATTCTTTGTCTCTTTAATTTATATTTATTGGTTATCTATTGGCTATTTATATGATTTCAACGCCTGTTCATTTTAATGCCATAACGCATGTTAAGCAATTAATTCTCAATCGCTTAACTTGCATCATCGGCGAACCCGCGCCAAAATTCGTTGCAAAGATACTAATATTTAACCGATTACGCAACCCTTTGCGTAAAAATTTATTTTTTTATTACAATTTTTTATGTTTTATAGCATCTATTGGATTTATCTGAATATATTTTCACAATTAATCCGGACAATCATATTATGCTTTTCCTTTGAATTTGGAGGCATAATCATAGATATGCTCGCAGATGCTGCGGTCTTTGTCGTCGAGGTCGAGACCGCGTCTTGACATCACACGCCGGGCGGTGGTCATGAATTTGTCAATGCTTACATTTCCGAAGCCACCCTCCGGGGATCCCTCGCTGAAGCTGGGAATGAATACTCTCGGGAATCCTGCTCCGTGGAGATTCACCCCTACCCCCACTACCGTAGCAGTATTGAACATACAGTTGATGCCGGCTTTTGAATGGTCGCCCATGATGAGGCCGCAAAACTGAAGATCGGTGCGCATGAAAGTATGGGTGCGGTAGTTCCACAATCGTATCTTGGCATAATCGTTCTTGAGATTGGAAGCATTTGTACCGGCACCGATGTTGCACCACTCCCCTATCACGGCATTCCCAAGGTATCCGTCGTGAGCCTTGTTACTGTATCCGAAGATCACCACATTGTCGATCTCCCCTCCAACCTTACTGAAGGGTCCTATGGTGGTGTTTCCATATATCTTGGATCCCATCTTGAACTTTGATTTGCGACAGAGAGCAATAGGCCCCCGAAGCATACTTCCCTCCATCACCTCCGCATCCTTTCCTATATATATAGGTCCGTTCTTTACATTAAGAATCGCCCCCTCCACTTGAGCTCCTTCCTCAATAAATACCGTCGGAAGTCCGCAGGGAGTGAGAGCGGGGCCTATCACGGTGCAGCTGTCCGAGAGCTCTTGTGAGATCCGGCCGGCCACAATCCGTGAATAATCGTTTTTCAACGCTTCGCCGTTCTTTTGAAATATATCATATACATATTCGAGTCTTCCCAATTCGAGATTAACAGTGGTGCTGGAAGGCAGACTTTCAGGGTCGGCATCCGCAAATTTATCAAAGTCGGAAAGCAGACATCTGAATGCCACAACCTTCGATCCGTCGTCAAGTGCTTCTCCCTTATTCAGCCCTTTCACAGCATCCACGATATTTCTATCCGGCAAAAGATCTCCGGAGATGAATAAGATCTCCTCGCCATCATTGACTGTCATGGGATATTTCTCCTGAAGGTATGCCACCGTCTTGTATGAATATGTTGCCGGGAGCAGCGCCTCCCATTTCTCCTTAATCGTAACAATTCCTACCCGGAAATCAGCTACCGGGCGAGTATAAGCCAACGGAAGTAGATTTTCGTGGCTCTCCTGAGTATCGTATAAAACGACTTTCGTAATCTCACTCATTTTTCACACAAATTGGGAATTTGTGCAAAAATAACAAGAAAGCAAAAAATATGCAAATCTATTTTTCGCTTTCTTGATAATTTCTATATAGAATTTCTTCTTACCCGTCTATTCCCTCCGAAACCTTTCAGGGATAGATCTTAATAATGTTGAAAAAGCCACTGTCCTGACGTGACCACAGGACAGCGGCTTTAAGCTATTCAATGGAGAGACCTTTCAATTCAAGACATTCGGCATTACATCAAACAGGAATCCACGATTTTCTCCCTCTTCTTCCGATGCCATGCCGCGAGTGCGGGTATAGCAGAGGTCAATCTTCATGCTCACACCCGACTCCGTAACATCATAGATTATATGCATATCCGATCCGGAGAATGTCACGGTGCCCCACATATCGTTATACCATGCCGGGATATTGATCTTGTTCCCATTTATGGTATAATTGGTGCCATTCACTTTCGATCCGTAAAAATCGAGATTCTTATCGTAATATCCGCTCAAGCCCATCTGGCCTGCCGCACTATCCAGATCAGAGGGAGACATCGTGATTGTCTGGCCCATTGTGCTCACTTTCATCTCCTTGATTGTCCATGATCCCTGAAGCTTCGACTGTAGGTCTGACCCGGAAGGCTCGTCTTTATCATCCTTACATGATGATACTGTCATAACAAGCAATGCCACAAACAGCATCGCAAACATTGAATGAATTCTTTTCATAAAACCTCGTATTTAAAAATTAATAAATGATTCAAGTTGAAACTTAAAATAAATGGAATGGCACAACAAATTGTGCTTTCGAACGCATAAAATACTGCGCCTCAGGCTTTGACATATCAACAGAATATATTTTATACACTACAAATTGAGGATCCTGGGGGTCTCCGTATAAGGCACTCTGAAACGATGAGGCTCCCCCTTGAGAGAAATCTTCAGTAGATGTCAGTGCATATACTTTGAATTTGAATTTACCGTTATGCTCCTTCGCCTGATGTCTGATAATCTTCTCCCACTTCACATTCTTTCCTTTGAATTTCAATACCTCTCCTGAATAATTAACTTTCGTGTCAAGAAGTCGCGACAAATTGGCCATTTCCACCACCGACGGCACATACCATCCAGGTCCCCACTTGTCAAGAGCTGTCTGGACAGGATACATTTCCGCCCCATATTTGGGATGAGCGGACTGGAAGTAACGCAGCTTCTGAAGGTTGGCGTAACCGTTGGTCTTATCATTAGTGCCGAGAGGCATACTTTTATCTCCGTTGAATATGGATCCCCATCCATTTTGCCCGCTTGTCCTGACAGGCACCTCCTTATGCCCGACAATACGTCCATGACGTCCATCGGGAGTGGTCATGACTACTATTCCCTCCACTCCGTTCTCATTATACCAATCACCGACATGATAAACTTTGGAGGCCGGAGGAAACGAGGAGAAATCCGGCTCCGTACTCACATGATGGTATTTCCCGTTCACTATATAATCCACCTTCGGGATTTCTGAATTTGCAACCGATTCCTTAGTAGGAATAATCTCCTCAGTGCTGTTGTCATATTTGATTTTGAAAACCTTTTCAATTGAAATTTCCCTGTCGAAATTTTCTCCCGTCTTTCTGAATAGTATTTTGTCGGGATGAACCTCCTTCACCGTGCCCTTCATACCGGAAGCGTCGCGCATCACAATCTCATCCGCGCAGATGATGCCTGCGCCGCTGAGAAACGCCAGTATTAAGAATATTATTTTTTTCATAGCTTGCCCAATCTTATTCCTATCGTTCCACCTACAGTTATAGTCGGACTCCATGAAAGACCGTCACCTTTAAAAGCATTCGTGAAATCAAAGCCCAATTGAAGTCCTATATCCAAAACTCCGAGACTTGCTCCGAAATAGAGTTTTTCAGGACAGCGTAGCAGATTTAATGCATCGTCTGTTTTCTTGCTATTCAGTGTGCTGCGTAAAAGGAGATCGAAAGAAGCTGTGGCCCCAAACATAAAATATTCCGTCTTATACCAATATCCGAAAGGCACACCGATGTAAGTTCCGTTCAATGCAGGCCATTCTACATCTTTCGGCTTCTTGCCTGTGTACATCGCCAGATCGCCCTGAAGCCATGTAAATCCGAGTCCTACACTCCAGGCCGTGTCATTGCCACTCGCAAAAAGACAGTGAAGGTCTATATTGGCAGCGAATCCGCCCCAGTCTATCTCTATATTCCCGGATCCGCTTCCGGTGCTTTGATAGCCCAACGTTGCACGGGGCATAAATGTAAAATCGGCGAAACGGCGCTTCTCCTGCGGTGGATCCACTACAACTCCACTCATAGTTTGCTGAGCCACACCGCTCAAGGTGGACTGATTTGAAGAAGGAGTCTCCGCAGTGCCCGAGGATTGTACATTTCCCGAGCCGGTAGTGGAATCGGATGAGGAATCCAAGTGATTGATCACTTCCCTTTCCCCATTGTCAAATTCAATATAGAAAACCTTTTCACGAGGCACCACATATTTGGGACCCGTAAGATTGGATGCCTTTTGATAGGTGATCTCTTTTTCTCCGATAGTCACTACTTTTGCCGCGATTTCTTCTCCGGAGGTAAGACATATCACATCTCCCATTGCTGCTGCCGGAATGAAGAGAGAGAGCGTCATGATACCATAACCCAATGTTCGTTTCATAAAGATTTCTCATGTCTTCCCCGCTCTCTGAAAAAGACTTTTTAGAATATAAAAAATGCGTGAGAGCCTTACTTATCGTCCATTCTCCTATCAGAGGTCTTCGCATTACCTTCTCAGTAAAAACGGACAGATTCGCAGAAGTCTCACGCAGTATATGCCGGCTTCGCCGATGGTTAATATCCAAAAGAATATAAACCATCGGCTGATGCTGCATAGCTACATCAACATCCACTGTCGGTCTTTTCCTTAACTGAGAATTAGAAAGTTGCGAAGTTCCTGATCGGAAGGAAAAGCGTCGAGTAAACGCATTTATACAATATGTCTGCCGACCAGCCCGCTCCTCCTTGTCAAAGACTTCTGCGTTTTGGCCTGCATCCGCAAATTTAATACTTTTTCTTTATTCCTCAAATTATTATATCAATTTTTTAAAATGACTTGTATCAGGTATAAAAACAATGACGCCACGAAATTTCACAATCTCACGGCGCCTTGTGATTTTTTAGACTCGCCTACTTTCACAAGCAAACTGCAATCCTACTAAACCACTAACTTACAAATTTTATATCACTATTACTTAAAAGATTTTTGACTTGCCATCTTATATGAAACCGTAAGTCCACGGTTTTATCCATTGCAAAATTATAAAATTTCGAAACTCCCTGCAATAGTTTGCAGTGGATTTTTACTATTTTTTTATTATTAAAAATTAATTTTATCAGGATTGTGCAATATCTTTTTACAAACAAAATTTCATTCGCTGCAATACCCCTGTCCCCGATACATTTCAAAAAAATTTACATTTCTTTTGGCTATCTCATCTTTATATTATAACTTTGATAGACGGCTCTCAACCGGCGCCGGGACACCTTCCCTTTCCTCAAGCCCGAAAGCCGCCTGAGAACCACCGTTACCTTGAAATTATAATAATCCAAATAACGATGACAAACAAACATTTCGATTATCTCACCGCTCTTAGAAAGGTGATGAAAGAAAAGGGGATCGACTGCGTGATCATATCGGGCACCGACCCCCATCAGAGTGAACTACCACCCGCCCACTGGAGAGGAAGGGAATGGATCACCGGTTTTGAATCCGGCAACGGCACCAACGGCACTGCTGTAGTGCTCGCCGACGAGGCATATTGCTGGACTGATTCCCGTTATTTCATCCAGGCAGAAGATCAGCTCAAAGGATCCGGTTTTAAAATGATGAAGGAGGATGGTCCCGACGCAGTGGATCTGATCGACTGGGTGACCGAGAAAATGAACGCCGGACAGACTGTGGCTATCGACGGCATGACCTTCTCCGTGAGCTATGCGCAACGCCTCCAGCAGGAGCTAACCGATAACAACATAAAGTTCAACGATAACTTTCCGCAATTCGACTATATATATCCCGATCGTCCGGAACGTCCCAAGAATAAACTTTTTATCCACGACGAAAAGATCGTAGGCGAGACCGTTGACGAAAAAGTCGCAGATGTGATGAAAGAGGTAAAAGGGGAACTGGCCAACGCCATCATGCTCTCCGCTCTCGACGACATAGCATGGGTCACCAATCTGCGCACAGCCAACGACATCGCTTTCTCCCCCATCTTCGTGTCTTATCTTTATCTCGACGACAACCGCCGCGTGCTTTTCATCGATGCTGAGAAAATCACCAAGGAAGTGGCCGACCATCTAGCTAAATATAACTTCGAGGTGAAGCCATACGACAGTGTGCTCGACTTCGCCGCCTCTCTTCCCAAGGAGACCCGCCTCCTAATCGATCCGATGAAGACGTCGCGTGGTCTCTACGATCATATAGGCTGCACACCGGTATTCGGAGGCGCAGGAGTGGCAAAGCTCAAGAGCATCAAGAACGCCACCATGCTCGCTAATCTTGAGACCGCAATGGAGAAAGATGGTGTGGCTCTCACCAAATTCTTCATGATGGTGGAGAAGGAATACCCAAGCGGCAAACTCACTGAAATGGAATTGGGAAAACGCCTCCGCGCTTTCCGTCTTGCCGACCCCTCCTGTGTGGATGAGAGTTTTGCGCCTATCTTGGGTTGGAATGCGCATGGTGCAATCGTGCATTACGAAGCCACCGAAGCCACCGACGTGGCAATTGTGGGAGACGGTCTCCTTCTTGTGGATTCGGGAGGTCAATACACTTTCGGCACCACCGATATCACGCGCACCATCGCCTTAGGCACTCCTACCGACGAGCAGAAGCACGATTTCACATTGGTGATGAAGGGACACATCAATCTCTCCACCGCAATCTTCCCTGCCGGCACACGCGGTGACCAGCTCGATGCTTTCGCACGCATCTTCCTTTGGAAAGAGGGTAAAGCCTATTATCATGGCACAGGCCATGGCGTGGGTTTCTTCATCAACTGCCATGAAGGTCCCCAGAACATCCGTCTGAATCATAACCCCACTCCCCTTGAGCCCGGAATGATCACCAGCAACGAGCCCGGTCTCTATCTTGAAGGCCGTTACGGAATCCGTTGTGAGAATCTGATCGTGACCGAACCGGCTATGGAGACTGAATTCGGGAAATTCTACAGATTCAATGAGATGACTCTATTCCCCTTCGATCTATCGCTTTTCGAGACGTCAATAATGACAGATGAGGAAATCGACTGGCTCAACGCTTACCACAAGAAGGTATATGACCGTCTCTCACCCCTCCTCGACCCCGAGGAGCAGGCATGGCTCGCAGCTAAAACCCAACCTCTGAAAAGATAACAAAATGGCAATAATAAGAAGCGTAAGGGGCTTCCGCCCCAAAATCGGCAAGGATTGTTTCCTTGCCGACAACGCCTGCATCATAGGCGATGTAGTGATGGGCGACGAATGTAGCGTATGGTTCGGCACGGTGCTTCGCGGTGATGTGAATTCCATCCGCATAGGCAATGGAGTCAATATCCAGGACGGCAGCGTGCTCCACACCCTATATCAGAAATCCACAATCGAAATAGGCGACCATGTGAGCATAGGCCACAACGTGGTGATTCACGGTGCTCATATCCGCGACTACGCCCTCATCGGGATGGGGGCCGTGGTGATGGACGACGCCGAGGTGGGAGAAGGCGCTCTGGTGGCCGCCGGATCGGTGGTACTGAGCCGCACCAAGATCGGGCCCCACGAGATGTGGGCCGGTGCTCCGGCCAAATTCGTAAAGATGGTGGAGCCGGAGAAAGCAAAAGAGATGAATCAGAAAATAGCGCGAAACTACCTGATGTATTCCCGGTGGTACACCGAAGGAGAGGAAGCCGAACGCTACAAAAACTACGAGGATTAGCCTTCCCGAACGCAATTTTATATAAAAAGAGGATTTTTTTCGCTAAAATTGTTAAAAAATTTTGTCAGAATCAGAAGATTATATAATTTTGCAAAGAAATAGCCGCCAACGCGCCGATGTGCGTTGTGGCGCAACGAGATCAAATAAGAATTAAAAACTTAAAAATTAATAACATTCACATGATTATCGTACCAGTAAAAGAAGGCGAAAACATCGAGAAAGCGCTTAAGAAATTCAAACGTAAATTCGAAAGAACCGGCATTGTAAAAGAACTTCGCAGCCGTCAGGCTTTCGAGAAGCCTTCGGTGACCAACCGCAAGAAGATGATCAAGGCCATTTACGTTCAGCAGCTTCGTCAGGCAGAGCAGTAAGCCTCTTTTCATCATAGATATATCTATCCGGTGCATCATTGCAATAATGTATGCGCCGGATTTTCATTTAGGCGTTGAAATGATACATTCCCGTTTCCGTCAATATCTGTCGCTGGAGCTCAACAGGAGTCGTCTCACTGTGGAGGCATATATGCGCGACATTGATCAGTTTGAAAGCTGGATCACTTCCGGTGCCACGGAGCGGTTTGATCCGGCGTCGGTAACTCTCTCCGATATCCGTGCGTGGCTCGCCTCCATAGGGCGATCCGACTCCCCCTCTACACTCCGGAGAAAGACCCAGAGCCTGCGGTCTTTCTTCAGATGGATGCTCAAGGAGGGGATAGTGGCCTCCAATCCCGCAGCCGATGTCACGCTTGCAAAAAAAGGGAAACACCTGCCGGAGTTTGTGAGGGAAAGCGAGATGGAGGAAATCCTGTCGCTTCCCGAAGGGAATGATTACAGGAGCGTGCGCGACCGCCTCATCCTTACCATCCTTTATTCCACAGGCATCCGTCAGGCGGAACTTCTGGCGCTTCGCGATTCCGACATATCTTTCTCCGCCAAGGAAGCCAAGGTGACCGGTAAACGTAACAAGCAGAGGATAATCCCACTCCCCTCCCGTCTCCTTGATGAAATAAAAAGATGGCAGGAGATAAGAAACCGACGCCACCCTGATCTTAAATCACCGGTGCCTCTTTTCCCCGGAGAGAAAGGACCTCTGAGCAAGATGACATTATATAAGATTGTCAAAAACGGATTGGCATCCACATCCTCTGCAGCCAAGTCTCCTCACGTGCTCCGTCACACATTCGCCACCTCCATGCTCAATCACGGGGCCAACCTTGACATGGTGAAGGAGATGCTCGGGCATGCGTCGCTGACCACAACGGAGATCTACACCCATCTATCTTTCGACCAGCTCAAGAAGAACTATGCACAGGCACATCCCAGAGCAAGGGACACAAGCAAAGGGGGAAAGCAGGAAGAGGGGGCGGCCACGAAATAAATAGGGAAAGAATTAGACATCCTTCCCCTAAATATGTTAATGGAGTCTTAACAATTTTACCTTTATTATTGTTATCTTTGTAGAAACCCTTAAAACTGAATAATTATGGAAGCGACAATCAAAGCCATTCATTTCGATATCTCCGAAAACCTCGTCTCCTTCATCAATAAAAAAATCAACAAGTTGACCCGCAGGTATGAAAACATCACGGATGCAGAAGTGAATCTTACTCTGGTCAAGCCGGAATCGGCCAAAAATAAAGAGGCCGGAATAAAGCTCATCCTCCCCGGCACACCCGATCTCTTCGCCTCCAAGACAGCGGACACATTCGAAGAAGCAATCGACCTCTCCTTAGATGCCCTCGAAAAGCAACTTGAAAAGGAGAAAGCAAAAAAATAAAAATGACACCACGCAAGAACGTGAAGAAAAAAACGGAAGTCCCCGGAAGGAAAATATATATCCTTTCGGGGCTTGCCATTGCCTTGATAGCTCTGATGATATGGGGATTTCCTTATGTTATGGCGCAGACTCCCCGAGAAGCCCTTATACGCATCCCGGCCACTGCCAACCAAAAAACCCTCACCGACTCTCTCTCCAAATATTATGGTGACAAATTCGCTTCCAAAGTGATAGGAATCTCACGGTTTCCCAAAGACAGTGTGGGTCTCCGCCACGGATCCTACCTAATTCCCGAGGGTTCGAATCCTTTGTCGGTAAGCCGTCGCCTCACGCATGGAGCCCAGACTCCTGTAACGGTGACAATCAATGGATTCCGTTCGCTGGATAACCTCATCCAGCGCATAAGCGCAAAGCTTGATTTTCCCGCCGACTCCCTTCGTGCCGTTCTTGCCGACAGCACTGTAATGGCGGAATATGGGTTGCGCCCCGAACAGGCGCTCGCACTCTTTGCCGACGACTCCTATCAGCTCTATTGGACAGCCTCACCGCGTGAGGTGGTGAAAAAGATAGGAAGCAACTATCTCTCCATCTGGAATAAAGAAAGAAAAGATAAAGCCGCCGCTCTTGGTCTCACTCCTGCCGAAGTGATGATAATTTGCTCTATCACCGACGAGGAGACCAATGCAAAAGCTGAGAAAGGCACCATAGGTCGGCTATATATCAACCGACTCAGAAAAGGGATGAAGCTCCAGTCGGATCCCACGGTGAGGTTTGCTCTTAATGATTTCACCATACGCCGTGTGAAAGGAGAACACCTGAAAGCCGATTCTCCCTATAACACCTATCGCTATGCCGGACTCCCGCCGGGACCGATCCGCACCACCGGGAAAGCCACCATCGACTCCGTGCTCAATAGCGATCCTAATGATTATATCTTCATGTGTGCCAAAGAGGATTTCTCGGGCACCCATAATTTCGCCGTTACCTTCGAGGAGCATCAGGAGAATGCTCGCAGATACCAGAAAGCTCTTGACGAAAGAGGGATAAAATAAATCTGAATGATCTGAATGAAACGAACCGTTTCCGGACATATACGTCTCATTATAGCGACAATTCTATTGTCGGTATGCAATGCATTGTGTATTTACGCCAACGAAAATTCTCCCGTAGTAACCGTTGAAACACCGGCTCCGATGGCGATGATTCCAACCCGGGATCTTGATGTAGATGAAGCATTGGAGGATATTTACGGCAATGAATTTCCCGATATCGACGATGATCGGCCATTACGCCCGCTCACTCGGCCCGAGGAAAATGATACCAACCGAAACTGGTGGCAACTTCTCCGCAAAGGGCGCCTAAGCACGTCGGATACTACGGTGCAATATCCCAAATTCCTGAATTTCTGTATGAAAGTTTATCGTTGGGCCGACAAAGCCTTCAATTCTTACGATTCTCTATATGTGGTCGGTACCGGTCGTCGCTGGAAAGTGCGAATCCTTAGCGACAACTGGGTAGACTCCTATTCCTTCAACCCCGGCAAAAAGATTCCTATCCGGATGATGAGCGACCCTTATTCCAATATTGGAGCCTATCTCCAGTATATGGCTGTCAGCGTGGGATATTCATTCGATATGAATAAGCTTACCAGCCGCAAAGACGATGGACATCATAAATTTGAATACACATTCAATTGCGCCCGTTTCAATATCGAAGGGCATCTATGGACCAACTCCGGAAGCACATTCATACGCACGTTCGGTGATTACAACGACGGTCATCTAATCAAAAAGCGATTCGACGGAGTAAAACTCAAGAATCTGGAGGTGTATGGCTATTATTTCTTTAACAACCGCAAATTTTCTATGGGAGCGGCCTATAACTTCTCCAAAATTCAGAAAAAAAGTGCCGGCTCGGCAGTATTAGGAATCGGATATAACAACATCAATCTGTCGCTCGACCTTGAAGCGCTTCCCGAAGAGCTGAAGCCATATCTCAAGGTGGCTCCCGATAAATATAGGTTTCACTATAGAAGCTATGCACTTATAAGCGGATATTCCTTCAATTGGGTGCTTACCCCCAAACTTCTCTTCAATGTATCAGCCATGCCGGGCATAGGAATAAACCTAACTTATCTGGACAATTACAGTGGTTCGGCAAAATCAATGGCTCTGAACATACGCGCCATGAGTTCGCTCACTTATAATCTAAAAGACTTCTTCATATGTGCCGTAGCCAAACTTTATGGCAGTTGGTATGTCTCCGGAAAAGATTATATGTTCTCCTCCGTAGAGAATGGTCAGATAAGCATCGGTTACAGATTTTAGAAAATGAAGCGGTTAGAGTCAACTTCGAAGAAAATTTGCCAAATATGAATACACCCCAATCATCATTCTCCTCTCCCGAAGAAAAATATATGAAGCGTGCGCTGCAACTTGCTCGCTATGGCGCAGGCTTTGTCTCCCCCAATCCGATGGTGGGAGCAGTGATTGTGGATCCTGACGGAAAAATAATCGGAGAAGGATGGCATCGCAGATATGGCGGACCACATGCCGAAGTAAATGCTGTCAATTCCGTAGCCCCACAGGATATGGCGAAATTTCCCCTCTCCACTATCTATGTCACACTCGAACCATGCTCCCACTATGGCAAGACTCCTCCATGCTCCCTCCTCCTGATAGAAAAAGGAATAGGGAGAGTGGTGGTAGGATCGCCCGATCCCTTCCTGCTTGTGGCAGGACGTGGAATAAAGATGCTGCGCGAAGCCGGGATAGAGGTGATTGAAGGATTCTTGCAGAAAGAGTGTGACGATCTTAACCGCCGGTTTATCACCGCCCATACCCTTAATCGCCCCTTCATTCAGCTCAAATGGGCTCAGAGCAGGGATGGATTCATAGCCGGAATTTCACCGGAGGGAGTCCCGATGCCCGAAAAATTTTCCACGCCCCTTTCAGCCGGCCTCATGCACCGGGAAAGATCCGTTGCTGATGCAATACTTGTGGGCACCAACACAGTGCTAATCGACAATCCTGGCCTCGATACTCGCTTGCGTCCCGGAAACTCACCGATACCGGTCACCTTCGAATCCTCTCGACTTCATAACGGACTGAAAATAATGCAACGCGACCATATCCTCCTCAATCCCGCAGAAAGCCTTGAGGAGAATATGCATAATCTGTATGAGAATCATAAGATTACCTCTCTGATGGTGGAAGGAGGAGCGCGCACCCTTTCATCCTTCATCGATCAGAATCTCTTCGATGAAGTGAGGGTGGAAATATCAGATCAAACCCTTCAAGCCGGTATTACCGCACCGGAAATACCCTCTGGCCTTATCCTAAAATCAGATCAAAAAATAGGGACTAATACAATTCTCACATTCACGCGCAAATAATGATCGGCTCTACCACTATCCTCACATTCACGCGCAAATAAATTAAGCGCGGATTCTTTTGTATCAATGAGGCGAGCCTTGGGTTCGCCAATCGTTTTTACTTATCCCCCATCAATAACCCTCCCCAATTTTTTCTGAACTTATAAATTTTATCCAAATCTCTTGGCAAGAGATTTGGATTAATTATAAGCAGCTAAGAATAAAAGAATTATAAATTTATAAAATCATATTTACTAAACAAATGCCTGTTAAGTGCATAATTTTAGGTGCAAGTAGAAATAAATAATAAGCCGTAAATATATAAGTTTCAGATTTTTTTTGTAAATTTGCACAGACTTAGGTATCTCTTGCCAAGAGATTTGGATTAAAACTTATTCTCACGCAAGCTGATTCCGGAGTCGCAACCACATGGAATGCTCCTGGACAGGCTCTTCCTTGAGATCCGAGACGACAGCAGACGGACGGTTGAGAATGATGTATGGATCAAGCACTTAGCTTCGCCATGCAAGAGGAAAAACTATATTCTATCCCCATGGTGACCATCACAAGCGCGAAGCTGTTTCCGCTGGCGGCTGTGCCGCAATTTCCAGGAAAAAGCCTCCGCCTGGCGGTTGTGCCGCAATTCCCGGAAAAAGAGCGGCGCGAAGCTGTTTCCGCTGGCGGCTGTGCCGCAATTCCCGGAAAAAGCCTCTGCCTGCGGCTGTGCCGCAATTCCAAGAGAATTTCCCTCTTAAAAGAATAGCTATGACCACCCACTGGTATGCCATAAAAACCCATCAGGACTTTCGAGCCGAAGATCAGCTGAGGCCCCAATGCGAAGATCTACTCTTCCCCAAAGAAGAAATCGTCAGCGAAAACCGTAAAAGCCGCACACGAGCAGTCATTCCCCGCGTGCTCTTCATAAAGACCACGCGAGAAAAAGCGCTCCAGCTCGAACTTGAAGGGCGACGGCACCCCGAGCTCTCCGTACCATTCTGGATATACCGTTATCCACAAGACAACAGGATTCAGGAAATATCGTCTGAATCCATCCGGCTTCTCCGTCTCCTCACAGCCCAGGACTCCACCCGCTGCGAGATATTCACAAAAAAAGATTTCAAGGAAGGAGAGAAAGTGCGCGTGATCGGAGGCCCTTTCAAAGGATATGAAGGCACCGTAACAAGAGTGAAACGCGACCGCCACGTTATAGTCCGCATAGAAGGAATCTGCCTCATAATGCTTCCATTCATTCATCCCGACCTCCTCCAGCCAATACCTGAAGAGAAATGAGCGGTTTTGCTCCCACCATAACACTTCCATCAACCGACCTGATAGACTTCTCCAATCCTGAAGAAGCCTATGGTCAGGCCATGCTCATCTGCAACGCATCAGCCGAGGCAGCGCGCAAAATCGCCGATGGTAATTTCTCCCCCATAACCAAGATCCGCACCTCAGCCCGCGAATGGATTCTCGGCATCGAACCACATATCGACAGCTACTCTCCAGCGCAAGCTTTGAGGTTAGCCCAAGCCTACGACCATCTTCACCGACTGGCCTATAGCGCCCCTCCCCTACCCGGCATAGTGGATCGGCAAGTGATCCGATCACTGCGCGCCCTCATAGCCGGCGACACAGCCGTGGATCAATCCCTCCTCTACCGACTCATCACCCTCGGCCTCAACCGTGGGATAAAAGAATACCGGGGCCTCCCCCTGCGATGGCAAAGTCAGAAACTCGCCCGATGGTATAAGAAATACTCCGAAGGCACCGCCGACCTCATCGAAGAAGAGATTCGTATCCTCCTCGACTCCGACCTCACCGCCTTCACCGGTCGCAATCAGGCGCCATTCAAAGAGCAGTTACGTGGACTACTAAAAGATAGATCGTAACAAGGCGTTCGGTGTAAGACCTATGTTGCCGATGTAAAACTAATATTTGCAAAATAGCTTAGAAATCCTTATCTTTGAGGCGGAAAAGCATTCAAGATGGCGGATAAAGAAATAATAAATATATTAAAGGAGCACATCCATCAGATTCATCAGGAATTTGAAGTCACAAGTCTATGTGTTTTCGGTTCAGCAGCCAGAGGAGAAAACGGGCCGGAAAGTGATGTAGATATATTTGTGGATATGCCTGCAAAGATAATACTTGTAAGCAGGTTAAAGCGATTCCTTGAAAAAATACTCCATAAATCCGTAGATTTAGTAAGAAAGCATCCGCATCTTTCAGAAAGATTCATAACACAACTTAAAAAAGATGCGGTCTATGTTATCTAAAAGTGAATCTCAGAAAATATCCCAAACACTTATTTCAGTTTATGAAACAATAATACAGCTTTTAAATTGGAATAAGAACATTTCCTCCGCCGAAGATTATTATTCATCCGAGCAAGGTATGCAACTTCTGGCAGCCAATTGCACACTCATCACAGCAATTGGAGAGGGTATAAATCGCATCAACCGTGTGTCTCCGGAATTTTTAAAAGACAATTTTCCCGAAGTTCCATGGAGAGACATAATTGGAATGAGAAATCACATTGCTCATGGATATTTCGAACTTGATGCAGAGTTAGTTTATGAATCCATAGCTACTGAATTTCCCGAATTATTATCTACCATTTCGACGGCTATAGAAATCATCAACAAGTTTGAGAACTAATCAAAGTGTGAATGAATTTCTTCTCTTCATTCATAATTATGTCAAGAGGTAGATGACTAAAAACTAAATTCAAACTCCTCCTCGACTCCGACCTCATCGCCTTCACAGGGCACAACCAGGCGCCATTCAAAGATCGGATACGCGGACTCATCTCCTCTCTCCAATCTCCAAGATATTGAAAGTAAGTAATAAAATATTCTTTTAAATTTTAGTTAGAGAGAAATCCGTCGAGAGACGGATTCTCTCGTTTTTTCCTTAGTCTCATTATTTTTAATAGGAATATCCTAATTTAGTTACTCATAGCCCCTTAAAAATCCGTACTATATTAAAATAAGAAAAAGCATAAGACCTTTTCACTAATGAGGATTTTTAATAAAGATACTTCAAAAGTTAGTTTGAAGTATCTGCCACATACAAAAGTATATAATCCGTTTACTCTTGACTCAATGTGTAATTAAATAGATACTTCCTCCCATTAAATGAATAATTCCTCCAGAATAATAATTAACACAGGTGCTCAATACGCTCGGAGCCTTATAAATCTCGTACTCTCCCTTTATAGCACAAGATTGATTCTACATGCTCTGGGAATAGATGATTACGGTATATTCACTCTCATTGCCGGAGTTGTGGCTATGTTAGCCTTCATGACAAATGCCATGGTGACGACTACCCAAAGATTCATGTCTTATCATCAGACAAAAAGTACAGTCGAAGAGCAGAAAAAGATTTTTGGTTGTAGTGTACTTATGCATATTATTTTCGGTATTATTATAATTATTTTGCTTGAAATAGTAGGGACATTTCTTTTTGACGGATTTCTTAACATATCATCCGATAGAATATCAGCCGCGAAGATTGTGTATCAATGCGCTATTGTGATGATTATTCTATCTTTTATCTCAGCCCCTTTCAAAGCATTGCTTATCTCCTACGAAAATATTGTATACGTATCCATTATAGATGTCCTTGACGGTGTTCTTAAAGTAGTGATTGCATTTATCCTATTAAATATAAACCAAGACAAATTAATACTGTATGGATATTTAATGGTACTTATCTACCTGTCAGACCTTTTTGCGTTCATGATATACGATTTCAGGAACTATAAAACATGTGTAATACCCAAATTAGCATACCTCAACAAAGGCTATATAAAGTCGATGGGGTCTTTCGTTGTTTGGCAACTCTACAGCACTGGCTGTGTTATAGGTAGAACCCAAGGTGTCGCCTTGGTCTTAAATCGTTTTTACGGTACAGTAGTAAATGCATCATTCGGAATCGCACTACAAGTAAGCGGAGCCATAAATTTCATATCATCAGCACTCGTTACAGCCATTAATCCTCAGATTATAAAAGCAGAAGGAAGTGGAAATAGAGCTAAAATGTTCCGGTTGGCAGAAGTAGCATCCAAATTTAGCTTTTTGCTGCTGGACATGGTAGTAATGCCCTTGCTTTTTTGCCTTCCCACAATTCTTAAATTTTGGTTAGGAGAAGTTCCAGAGGATGCAGTGTTATTCTGTCGCGTCATACTCATTACAGGATTAGTGGATCAGATCACTTATGGTTTAATCACCACCAACCAAGCAATAGGTAATATACGACCATATACCCTCACTGTCAATACTATTAAAGTTCTCACAGTGTTTGCGTTATGGGCACTGCTAATCCTTGGCGTTCCAATTGAGTCTGCAATATGGGTGTATGCAGTTTTCGAGCTTATTTGCGCACTAACACGGCTCCCTTTTATGAAATATACCGGAGGACTGAATATTGGTCAATTTATAAGAAATGTATTTCTTAAATTGACCATTCCCTCTTTCTTCTTGATAGCAGCCTATTATGGACTACATCTTTACACACACTCTTTTCTGATCTATGTTATCGGAATAATTATGATAACCCCCATCTACTTTTATTTTATTTTTAAATTTTCCCTAAATAATCTTGAGAGGGAAATAGTAAAAGGAATGGTTGTTAATCTAAGAAATAAGATAAAACGATGAAAATAGCTTTTTGTGGCGATATAATGCTCAACTCCCCTGAGTTACATTCCATTGGTAAAAAACTCAGTAAAAAGTTAAAGGATTGTGATATACGATGTATAAATTTTGAAGCTCCCGTAAGAACATCCGAAGCATTGGGAATTCATAAATCGGGCCCGGTATTAGACCAGTCAGCAAAAACGCCAGCATGGTTAAGGAGTAATGGTTTTAATCTCATCACATTAGCTAATAATCATGCATTAGATCATGGTCAAAAAGGGATAGAATCAACGATAAGCTATTTCGAAGAGATGAATATCACCGGGGTTGGCAGATATAATGATGCCTATAATTTCACAGTCATTGAAAAGGGAAATCAAAAAATAGGATTCTTAGGACTCACTCATAAAGAATTTGGATGTGTTGATATTGATTCAGGTGAACAGCTTGGAACCGCCATGCTTACCTCCCCAAAAGTATTTAAAAGTATAATTGAGACAAAGCCCTATATCGACAAATTATTTATCCTTCCTCATGCAGGAGTAGAGTATCTCGATATTCCCCTTCCTGAGTGGAGAGAATTATATAAAACATTTATTGATATTGGTGCCAACGGAGTAATTGCCTCCCATCCACATGTTCCACAAGGGTATGAATTCTATAAAGGTTCGCCCATTTTTTATAGTTTAGGGAATTTTCTCTTTGAGAGAGAAAAACCACTTACGGAGAGATGGTTTAAGTCTATTGTTGTGATTTTAGACACAACAACTAATGATACTGAGGTACTTCTTGTAAAGTATGATTACGCAAATAAAACTGTGGAGATTGATTCTTCAGAAGAAGCCCAAACATATTTTATCCATTTGAATAACCTGCTTAAAGAAGAGAATTATCGGCAAAAGATAGAGGAAGAATCGGTAAGATTAAGATCAACCTATCATAATATGATGAAAAATGGGGGAGCTTATTCATTTGGCTTAAAAGAAAAATTAAAAAATCTCATTCGACCACTAATTGGCAGAAAAAAAATAAAAACGGATCAAGTACATTTATTGAATCTATTTCAATGTGAGAGTCACCGTTGGATGATGATGCGACTACTAAAATCCCTTAAATAGAATTAAATATAATTAATCTCGCACATAAATCTTAAATAATAATAACATCTAAAGACTATGAAAAAAAGAAATATTAAAAGTCTAATTAAGTCTATAAAGCGAAGTTACATTACGAAATTCTGTACCCCTAAAAAGTTAGCAGAGTTTCTTTATTATAATAATTTTGGTAGAAAAATAGATTGGAAATGTCCGACCGAATTTAACGAGAAAATACGTTGGCTTCAGTTTAGTACAGATACCTCTAAATGGACATTATTGGCTGACAAGTACCTTGTAAGAAAATATCTTGAAGATAAAGGGTATGGAGATATGTTGGTTAAACTTTATGGTGTATGGGAGAATGCTGAAAATATTGACTTTGACAAGCTTCCTAAAAGCTTCGTCCTAAAAACTAATCATGGGTGTGGAAGTGTATATGTTATCAAAGATAAGACCAAAATTGACTTGAATACTATTAAAAATGAGCTTAATAAAAGTTTATCAGAGAAATATGGTATCAATACAGCAGAGCCACATTATTTCCCTATAAAACCAGTTATAATTGCTGAGGAGATTTTATTTCAAGATGGGAATTTATCCAGCAGTATGATTGATTATAAATTGTATTGTACATACGGAGAGCCTCAATTTTGTGCAGTGATGTTCAATAGAGATATAGAATGTCATAAATATGATATTAGGCTATATGATAATAATTGGCAAAATATAAGTCATCTTTTGGGAAAATATTCTCATACAAATTTAGGATTGACAGAAATCCCGCGACCTAAAAATTTTGAAAAGATGAAAAATTTTTGCCGGGATTTATGTAAGGAATTCCCTTTTGTAAGAATGGATTTTTACGAAACTGATGGTAAGTTGTATTTTGGAGAATTTACCTTTACACCGGCAGCCTGTACAGGCGCTCCTCTCGGCCCTGTTCCATGTAAAATTCTGAGTGATAAGATTCACATCATGTAAACAGGTTGCTGGGAAATCAATACAAGTAATAAGAGATTAACATAGCATCTCATCTATTATTGGCCTCAGCCTTAAACAGCTGTGTACCATGTTTGGCAACAAGCTGGAGTCACAAATACGAAGAGTTAAATCATGACTATAAACTAACAGACTGTATAATTGATCTAACTGATGAGGATGGCACATCTAAGAAAATTCAACAATTTCTTAACCTAGACCATAATCGAAAAATTCGAGAACACTTGAAGGAAATGAAGGAACCAATTCAGAACGCGACAAGACAAATGTGGGATAAAATCTGGTCATTATAAAATATAAGCGCATAAGAATAACTTATAAATAACCTTTCTGCACCTAACCTAAAATAGTACAACCATACTATCCAACGTATTATATGATTTCTCCCATTGATAAGGATCACCTCCAATCACAAGTAATCAATTACCTTAGATTTCCTCTGATAATTGGTGTTTTGTTTATTCACAATAGTGATTTCATGAATTTAGGAGAAAATATAGATATTGAGGGTCACACCTACGAGTCCATAACGATCATTATAGATTTATTCTCTAATACTTTAGCCAGTGTTGCAGTACCAATTTTCTTTTTTATTTCGGGATTTTTATTCTTTTATCGACTTCCTAATTTCACACTCTCCCTATATAAAACCAAACTTCTAAAAAGAATCAACACACTGTTAATTCCATATCTATTCTGGAATTTATTACTATTCCTGGTATATCTATTGGCTTCCAAGCTTACAGTAATTAAAGCATTATTTAATACCAATGCCATAGATTCTGGACTATTCTCTGCCTTATTAGGTATCCCTTCCGACCAGGGTATGACATATCCAATAGTTTATCCTTTCTGGTTTATTCGTGATTTAATGGTATGTGTGATAATCTCGCCAATATTGTTTTTTATAATAACAAAAACAAGACACATAGGGATTATTCTCTTGGGAATTGCCTGGTATATAGGATTTAAAATACCATATTTAGGGTATCGAGGATTTAGCACGACTGCATTATTCTTCTTTAGTTTAGGTGCCTGGTTTTCATGTTATAACAAAAATATTATTGTTACAGTAAGAGAATTGAAATTCTTTGGAATAATCTATCCATTAGTAATAATTGCAGAAATGCTTACCAAGCACCTCTCCATTAATCCATATATTCATTCACTGGGAATTGTTTCAGGTGCTATATTTTGGTTTTTAATAGCCTCTTATCTAATTGAGATTAAGAAGCTAAAGCCAATACCTATACTTACATCTGCCTCCTTCTTTATTTTTGCCATTCACGAGCCATGGTTATTGGTAACCCTTCGAAAACTCACGTTATCCCTGCTTCATCCCACCTCTCCTTATATCCATTTACTACTCTATTTTGCCACAATAGCAATTGTCACCTTTATCGCTATTGGGATTTACTATGTTTTAAAGAAGATTGCTCCTAAATTTACCAACCTTATTACGGGAAATAGATAAAACAATGTTTCTCATTATATCATGATGAAAACAAAACCGACATACTCAATTATAATCCCTCATTATAATACTCCTGATTTATTAGAACGACTCCTTCTTTCAATCCCCAAAAGAGATGATGTAGAAGTGATCATTGTTGATGACTGTAGTCCCGATTCGGTCTTTCAACAATATGAAATCCTAAAAACTAAGTATGAATGGATGAAATTTTACTGTACAGAGACAAATGGAGGAGGAGGAAAAGCGCGAAATATAGGTTTACAGAAAGCAATCGGAGAATATGTAATATTTGCTGATGCAGATGATTATTTTACACCCCAATTCAAGGACATCTTAAAAAATTATGCGGATAAGACCACACCTGATATAATTTTTTTTAATGCCATCTCGGTAGATTCCGTAACTCAACTTCCAAAGGATAGATCAAATCATCTGAATAATTTTATCCAGGGATTTAAAACAAATCCCTCTCAAAAGGGAATGGAATTAAGATATCTTTTTGGAGAACCTTGGTGTAAAATTATTAAGAAAGACCTGATAGAAAATAATAAAATTCTATTTGACGAGATATCTATCAACAATGACACATATTTTTCTTATATGTGTGGTTTTTATTCAAAAAATATAGCGGTTGATGAGCGTATAGGATATTGCATAACGGAGAGACCCTCGTCTGTTTCGAAATCAATATCTTACGACAAACTTTTAATCAAAGCCAAAGTATTTGCTAAAAAAAACAAATTCCTTAAAGAGAATGGAATTACAATCTTTGACCCAAATCTATTTGTACCACCAATATACGGGATAAGGAAGAGAAATTTTAAATTTTTACGACAAATCAAATCCATCATAAACTCGTATGGATTCTCATTTTTGTCTCTACTTTCCCAGTATCTGAAATATAGACTCCATAGGTAATAGTCTATCTTTAATCTCGTCTCCATGAACATTGCGTCTCAATTGATAAACTTCTTTTCTATATGACGTCATACCACTACCTCATAGTAGGCGCCGGACTCTTTGGTGCCACATTCGCATACTTGGCCAACAAAGCCGGGAAGAAATGCCTCGTGATTGACAAACGTCCGCATCCAGGCGGTAATATCTATTGCGAAGAGATTGCCGGTATAAACGTGCATAAGTACGGCGCACATATCTTCCATACCTCCGATAAGGAGGTGTGGGATTTCGTGAATTCCATTGTGCCGTTCAATCGATATACCAACTGTCCGGTGGCGCAGGCTCCCGATGGAAAACTCTATAACCTCCCGTTCAATATGAACACCTTCTACCAGATGTGGGGTGTGAAGATCCCGGAGGAGGCGCAGAAGAAATTGGAGGAGCAGCGAATGGAGGCTGTAGAAAAGATGAAAGAGGAAGGTGTTACCGAACCCCGTAACTTGGAGGAACAGGCTCTGACACTAATCGGCAAGGATATATACGAGCAGTTGATCAAAGGTTACACAGAGAAACAATGGGGTCGTAAATGCACTGAACTTCCAGCCTTCATCATCCGGCGTCTCCCCGTGAGAATGACTTTTGACAACAACTATTTCAACGACAGCTATCAGGGAATTCCGATCGGAGGGTACAACAAGCTCATAGATGGTCTGCTTGAAGGAATAGATGTTAAACTCGATACCGATTTCTTCGATGATCGCGAGAAATGGGAATCCTTGGCCGACAAGATTGTCTTCACGGGCAAGATCGATGAGTTCTACGGCTATTGTTTCGGTAAACTTGAATACCGTACCGTCAGATTCGAGACCGAAACCTTTGACAATCCCAACTGGCAGGGAAATGCGGTGGTGAATTATACTTCTACCGAAGTTCCATTTACACGCATTATCGAGCACAAGCACTTCGAGAAATTCGGAAACGAAGTCTACGAGAACACTAAGACGGTCATTTCCCGTGAATACTCCACCGAATGGGAAGAAGGAATGGAGCCATTCTATCCCGTTAATGACGAGAGAAATCAGAGTGTTTATAACCAATATAAGGAGCTGGCCGACAAGGAAGAAGGGGTTATATTCGGAGGGCGTCTCGCGGAATATAAATATTATGATATGGCCCCCATCATATCACAAGTTTTCAGTAGATTTAGAAACATTCATTAAATATGGAAAAGATTCTTTCTATAATAATCCCTACATATAATATGGAGAGATATTTGTCTAAATGTCTCTCTTCGCTCATCATTCCCGATGAAAAGCTTTTAAAGAGTCTGGAAGTCCTGGTTGTGAACGATGGCAGCAAAGACAATTCCTCCAAGATTGCCCACGAGTTCGAAACCAAGTATCCCGATACTTTCCGAGTAATTGACAAGGAAAATGGAAATTACGGATCCTGCATTAACCGCGGTCTCAAGGAAGCAACCGGTAAATACATAAAAGTATTGGATGCAGATGACTACTTCAACACTGATAATTTTACTCAGTATTTACATAGTCTTAAAGAGGTTGATGTGGATTTAATCATTACAGACTATGATTTGGTAACAGAAACCGGAGCAATAAAGGAAACGAGATCGTTTATCCTCCCACCAAGAACACCTATGCTTCTACAGGAACATATGAGAGATATTTTTAATATTCAGATGCATGCGATTACCTACAGAACACGCATTCTCAAGGAAGAGAGATATGTTCAGCAGGAAGGTATCTCTCACACAGATGCGGAATGGGTATTTTATCCTATGATACGAGTAACCACTATCTATTATATTAATGACGTGGTTTATGAGTACTTAGTAGGTCGTACAGGACAAACCGTAGATCTTACTGTTTGGGCAAACAAAGCTTCTGACAGGGAAAGAATAGCCAGAAGAGAAGTAGAATATTTTGAAAAAATCAAAATATCGAATATTAAAGATTCAATTCTTCCCTTCTTATCCTATAGAATTCTTACAGAACTTCATGGGATTTATTTAACCTACCTTATTATAAAAAGGGATGAAAAACATACGAGGCAACTTGATGATTTTCTTCATCATACATCTCCTGTACTATTTACACAAATAGAAGAACGCAGACTTCATGATAAATACATGCCCATAAAGTATATTAAATCATGGAGAAAAAAGGGTAAGCTGCCTTCTGGCATACTCTCATATTTATATTGTAAGATAAAGAAAATTTAGTAACCAAGAATCTGCTAATAACTACTGCGTTGCCATCTATGCCCATAACATACCAAGGTAGAGTAACAAAGATTAATAAAAGGTGTAATTTATTTATTAAACTCTCTTACTTTTCTTTAGGGTTGTCGGGAACGGCACCTTTGCTTGCAATAGTCATTGGTGGTATGATTCTATCTCTTTCCACTATTGCCTCATTATGTGTCTTCGGTGATTTGTTTTTAGGAAAGAAAATAGAGCGAACTAATATTTGGAAATATAGACTCACAAAATATTTCCTTTATTGGATGGGAATTAGCCTCCTTTCATCGTTTTTTGGGTTGGTCTTTTTCTCCTTCATTGATGAACAATTTGCTTTCACACCTTTAAAGTTTATTCCCAAGATACTGCTATACCTTCTTATGCTATACTTGCTCTCAAAACAAGAGAAGAGCGAATTTAGAATCTCATGGCTAATCAAAGGAGTTATGTTTGGGGTATGGCTTAATATAATTTGGAGTATTTGTGATGCCGCATTATTTTATACTTCTGGAGAATCATTGACGAATACGCTTTTTATTTCATATATTAAAGCTGCTCATATAAGATATGACTCAGCTTCATTGATTTATGGAGCGTACATTCGCTCAAGTGGACTTAATACAGATCCAGCCAATATAGGCTTTTTTACTGCGATTGGAGCTGCTTATGCCATGATAAGTAGAAAATTTTGGTTAATACTTTTGTGTGTATTGTCTGCCTTAAGTGCGGTGTCATTCGTAGGATTAGTGGGAATTCTTTTAGTAATCTTATATGAGTTATTATTTGGAAAATCAATTAAGCACAGAGCCTTATTTATAACTTTAGGTTCAGTTTTAATTGTAGGTGGTTTTCTTTTATTTAAATATAGTAATGCTCCTACTATTTCCTTGGTAAGAGATGCTGTGGAATTGAAAGCTCAATCAAAAGCGGATGGAGATGAAAGCACAGAGTTAAGAACTAAGTTTATAACTAAATTCCCTGATGCAATAAAACATTTACCTCTATCCCCTTTAATTGGAACCGGCTATTATACTGCTGTCTATGCATATTATCAGGAAGGAATAACATATAATGGGGTATATAGTGGAAAGAATATTCCTACTGAAATGGAGAATTGCTATGTGGAATACTTTTTTGACTTTGGATTGATTGGTCTAATTTTCTTTTGTATTTTTTATTTTAATGCAATGAGAATTTATCAAAATCTTTCTTATCGTATTAATTCATTTGAAAATAGATCTATATTTGCCATAATGATTGGATCCATTATCTCATTCTGTTTCTATCATTATACCCTTTACTCCGTAGTAATGTTCACTGATATTGCAGCAATCGTACATCTAAGAAACTCATTCACAACCACCCACTAAGAAGAAATTCTTATGAGTCTTCCCGTACACCATACTTCTAATCGGTACATGGTAGTCAATGCCACAGCGTTAGACCGCAGTGGTGCTTTAAGCATATTAAAGCAATTTATTGATAATATTCCACCCGATAAGGGACAATGGTTGATCTTTACTCCTGATAATGTTGAGCTGACTTCAAATAAAGCAAATGTTAGGCTCGAACCTATCATCGGAGTGAAACCGATGCATAAAAGATTGAAATGGGATGCAATTGGGCTTAATAAATGGATAAAACAAAACAATATTGACCCGGTCGCAGCAATTTCATTACAAAATACAGGGTTTCATTTAGAAAAGAAGGTTCCTCACTTTATCTATTATCATCAGCCTCTCCCTTTTTTCCCTAACAAGTGGAATCCTTTAAAGTCTAATCAGCGTACATTTTGGTTCTACAAGCACATATATCCTTTCTTCGTAAATCTATTCCTTAAAAAGGATACCCAAATATTCGTACAATTAGATTTCATAAAAGAAGGTTTTGCTAAACGATTCAATCACCCTAAAGAGAAAATCGGAGTATATACGCCTACGGTAACTCCTCCCCAATGCTCTGATAAAACAAAATCTTCATCTCTCCTATCTCTTATTTATCCTGCGATGCCTCATTTCTATAAAAATCATAAAATAATAGAAGACGCCTTAAAATTTTCATTCAGGAACATGGATGTGATTTTCACAACCAATTCTAATAAAAAACCGGAAAAACAAGATATAAGGTTAAAATATATTGGAGTGCAACCACAGGAGAAAATATGGGAAATGTATCGAAAATTCGATGCACTCCTTTTCCCAAGTTATATTGAAACTTTCGGCCTTCCCCTTTTAGAGGCGGCTCTTACTGGGATGCCTATAATTGCTTCTGACCTTCCATATGCTCGTGAAGTTTTAGCCGGATATGAGGGAGTTAAATTTGTCAAATATGACGATCCCAAGGCTTGGGCGCATGCAATTGACAATCTAAAAAAAGGTAAACGTTACCTGCCAATCGATATATCCAAGCGTCCTTCATGGGACGCCCTCTTCAATGCAATTTTTAAAGAAATTCCAAAGACTTAATATACTAATATGTCAGTATTCAAAGATAAAGTCCTCCTCATAACAGGAGGTACCGGCAGCTTCGGTAATGCTGTATTACGTCGTTTCCTTGATTCCGATATCAAGGAAATTCGTATTTTTAGTCGAGATGAGAAAAAACAGGATGATATGAGGCATCGGCTCCAGAATCCAAAGGTAAAGTATTTCATCGGAGACGTCCGTAATAAGGAATCGGTAGATATCGCTATGCGTGGAGTGGATTATGTATTCTCTGCAGCCGCGTTAAAGCAGGTTCCAAGTTGTGAATTCTTCCCTATGGAGGCAACCCGTACAAATGTGGAAGGAACTAACAACGTTCTTCTCTCAGCCATAGAGCATGGAGTGAAGAACGTTGTTGTTTTATCTACTGATAAAGCAGCCTACCCCATCAATGCAATGGGTATTTCAAAGGCTCTTATGGAAAAAGTGGCAATTGCTAAAGGCCGTGAATTGGGAGAAAACGCACCAACCACAATCTGTTGTACTCGCTATGGTAATGTTATGGCAAGTCGTGGCTCAGTGATCCCTCTTTGGGTAGAACAGATGATGGAAGGAAAACCAATTACTATAACGGATCCTGAGATGACACGCTTCATGATGACTCTTGATGATGCAGTGGATTTGGTAATTTATGCTTTCACTCATGGTCATAATGGGGATCTCTTTGTGCAAAAAGCTCCTGCCGCTACTCTTGATACTCTCGCACTGGCGCTAAAAGAAATTTATACTAAGGTTGACCCGAAATATGGAGAAACTGAAGTAAAGGTAATAGGTACTCGACATGGTGAAAAACTATATGAGACTCTTGTAACACGTGAAGAAATGGCTAAGGCTATTGATATGGGTAACTATTACCGAATTCCTGCCGATACTCGTGATCTTAATTATGATAAATATTTCACTGAGGGAGAAGGAAGTCTTACCAGCGTGGAAGAATATCATAGCCATAACACCAATCGTTTGGATATAGAAGGCATGAAAGAGCAACTTATGCGCCTTCGTTTCATACAGGCAGATCTCGGGATAATTGAATCGGATACCAAAACTGAAATCAGAAGCGAGTAAATTTTCTGAATATGAAATTTCTTGTTTTAGGGTCCAATGGTATGGCCGGACATCAAATTGGACTATATCTGAAGGAAAAAGGGCACGATGTAACCGGCTTCGCCCGAAATAAATCCTTAGTGCTGGATAAAAGTATCATAGGAGACGCATCAGACTTTGACACTCTTAAGGAAATCATACTGCATGGTAAATTCGATGTGATTATTAATTGTATTGGTATTCTTAATCAATTTGCTGAGAATAACCATCCACAGGCAGTGCTTATGAACTCCTATCTACCTCACTTCATTGCTGATGTTGCTAACAGAGTCGGAACTTATGTCATACACATGAGCACTGATTGTGTTTTCTCAGGAAAGAAAGGCCAATACACTGAAAATGACATTCCGGATGGGACAACTTTTTATGACACCACAAAAGCGCTTGGAGAATTGAATGACGATACCAATCTCACACTTCGAAATTCCATAGTGGGTCCCGACATTAATGAAAGGGGTATCGGACTTCTAAATTGGTTTATGAAACAAGAGGGTGAAGTAAACGGATACATTGGATCCATTTGGACAGGTCAAACCACTCTCCAACTTTCTAAGACCATGGAAGCGGCAGCCATGGAAAGACCGACGGGACTTTATAATATGGTGCCTTCATATTCTATCAATAAATACGATCTCCTTGGATTATTCAACAAATATCTGCGTAATGGAGAAGTAAAAATAAATGCTGTAGATGGTATTGTAGCGGATAAATCACTGAAGAGAACTAACTTCAATTTCAGTTATGAAATCCCGGATTATGAGCAGATGATCTCCGAAGCGGCTAAATGGATATTCTCTCATAAAGACATCTACCCTCATTATAATCTAAAATGAAAAAATTAAGACTGATGACAATTCTGGGTACTCGCCCGGAAATTATCAAGATGTCGGAAATTATAAAAAAGTCCGATAAGTATTTCGACCACATACTAGTACATACCGGTCAAAATTACGATTATACTCTCAATGAAGTTTTCTTTAAGGATCTCGGCCTTCGAAAACCGGATTATTATCTTGGAGTAGTTGGTAAGAATTTAGGACAAACCATGGGAAATGTAATTTCCAAAGCTTATGAACTGATGGAAGAGATTAGGCCAGATGCCATAATCGTTCTTGGTGACACCAATTCATGTCTTTCAGTAATAGCAGCTAAACGTCTAAAGATTCCAGTATTCCACATGGAGGCAGGGAACCGATGTAAGGATGAAAATCTTCCTGAAGAGGTGATCAGAAGAATCGTGGATGTGACAAGTGACATTAATCTTTGCTACAGTGAGCATGCCCGTAGATATATCTTAGACTCAGGAGTAAAACCAGAATACACTTATGTCGTGGGGTCACCAATGGCAGAAGTATTGAAAGTTCATAAAGAAGCTATAGATAAAAGTAAGATACTTTCCGAACTGAATTTAATTTCCAAGAAGTATATTCTTCTTTCGAGTCATAGAGAAGAGAACATTGATATTGAGGTAAATTTCTACTCCTTAATGAATGCAGTGAATGCCATGGCAGAATATTATGATATGCCGGTATTATATAGTTGTCATCCCAGATCGGAGAAATTCATAACCTCACGTGGATTCAAGTTTGATGAGAGAGTTATACAGCATAAACCTTTGGGATTTATGGATTACAATAAACTCCAACAAAACGCATTTTGTGTTGTATCTGATAGTGGTACTCTCCCGGAGGAAAGTGCGAATCTACATTTCCCGGCAGTTTCCGTAAGGACATCCACAGAACGTCCGGAAGCTATCGATAGCGGTGTCTTTGTAATTGGCTCCATTACTTCCGATTCAGTGATACAGGCTGTTAGAATGGCTGTTGATATGCAGACCAAAGGTTTCGTCCCTTCTCCGGTAATGGCGTATGAGGATGATAACGTTTCTGATAAAGTTGTGAGAATAATCCAGTCTTATGTAGGAATAATTAATAAAATGATTTGGAGAAAATAATGAAATTTCTTCTTGTCACCCAATATTTCTATCCGGAAAACTTCAAATGCAATGATATAGCATTTGAGTTACAGCGTCGTGGCCATGAGGTTACAGTGATTACTGGAATACCTAACTATCCGGACGGAAAGTATTTTAAAGGTTATGGACTATGTAATAGACGCAAAGAGATAATTAATGGTGTAAAAGTCGAACGTTCTATTCTTGTATCGAGAGGTGGAGGTGGTGGCATCAGACTCGCGCTAAACTATCTTTCATTTGCTCTTTTTGCATCTATTAGAGCCATGAGGCTTGCTCTTACTAAAAGATATGATGCAATACTGGTACATGAAGTATCGCCTATTACTGTAGGTATTCCTGCAGTAATAGCTAAGAAAATCCAGAAAATCCCTTTGCATTTTTGGGTATTAGATCTTTGGCCTGAGAGCCTAACAGCTGCCGGTGGAGTGACTAATAGAAAAATATTGTCTTTCTTTGAAAAAATAACCAAATGGATTTACAAAAATTCCACTACTCTTTTGATTGGTTCTAAAGGATATAGGAAATCTATCAATGAAAAAGGAGACTTTAATCAGAAAATAATATATTTTCCTAACTGGGTGGAGAATCAGCTTAAATCCAATAATAGCGATCAATTCAGTATTCCTGAATTTCCGAGTGGTTTCAATATAGTGATAGCCGGCAATATGGGAGATGCCCAAGATCTCCCAAATGTTATGGAAGCTGCAAAGATTCTTAAAGGAGAAAATCTAAATTTCATATTTGTTGGAGACGGTAGGAAAAGAGAATTTGTGGAGCAATTTTCAAAGGAGAATGATTTGAAGAATCAAATATTCTGTTTGGGTCGTTTCCCGTTAGAGGCCATGCCTACAATCTTTAATGAAGCAGACATACTATTTATGGCTTTAAAAGACCAACCAATTTTCTCCATGACGGTGCCCTCGCGCCTTCAAGCATACATGTCATCAGGAAAGCCAATTGTCGCTATGATAAATGGAGAAGGTGCGGATTTAATTAAGGAAGCTAACTGTGGATGGTCGGTTGAAGCAGAGAATCCAAAGGCTTTGGCAGATCTTCTTCTTACCCTTTCTAAAGAGAAAACGGATATTTTGAAAGAGAAAGGTAGGAATGGACAGAGATTCAGCGAGGAAAATTTCAATTTCAAGAGGTGTATGGATAATCTTGAAAAGATTATAGACAATTAACGACCCTATAAAATCATATTAAGTATCGGTCATCTTGTTTTCACAATTCTCTCTTTCCCTTCACGTATAAGGTCCGCTCTGAAAATCAAATTTATATTTATATATGAAAATCCTTATAACCGGAATTCACGGCTTCGTGGGTTCCAATCTTGTTGGTGCCCTTAAAGACAGGCACGAGATTTATGGACTTGATATTGTTGCTCCGGAAAAGGAAGGTGTGGTGAAAACTTTCTCTTGGGAGGATCTGGATGCCAATAATATTCCTCAGGTGGATGCCATAGTCCATCTCGCCGGTAAAGCTCACGATACCAAGAATAAATCCGGTGCCGAGGTATATTTCAAGGTTAATACTGATCTTACCAAGAAAATTTTCGATTATTTCTCTGATAATTCAAATATTAAAAAGTTTATCTTCTTCAGTTCGGTAAAGGCTGCTGTGGATAAAGTGCCCGGAAATATCCTAACAGAAGATGTTACCCCCTCCCCTGTCGGTCCTTATGGGGAGAGCAAAGTAAAGGCAGAGGAGTATATTCTTGGCAAACTTAAGGAGAGTGAAGAAAAATATAAAAATCGGGATGTTATAATTCTCCGCCCCTGTATGATTCACGGGCCGGGCAATAAGGGAAATCTGAATCTTCTGTATGGATTTGTTAAGAAAGGACTTCCTTGGCCTTTGGGTGCTTTCGAAAATAGACGGACTTTTACCTCTATCGATAATCTTACCTTTGCAATTTCAGGTATTCTGAGCAATCCTATTGAGAGCGGAATTTATAATATGGCTGACGACCGCGCATTATCCACCAACGAGCTCATACAAGCAATGTGTCACGCCATGGGGAAGAACGCTAAAATATGGAGGATAAGCAAGGGGCTGATAAATTTCGGTGCCAAGGTCGGAGATATACTCCATCTCCCACTCAATACTTTCCGTCTGGAAAAGTTGACTGAGAATTATGTAGTCTCAAATGAGAAAATCAAAAGAGCTCTCGGGATCAAGAATATGCCGGTAGATTCAGTAGATGGTCTAACAAAAACAATCAAAAGCTTCTCAAAGGGTAATTGACATTATTTATCTTTGAAAGAAACTATATAAAAATAGAGTATCAGTTAAAGATCTTCCTTGAAAATCAATTAAATCATAAATGCACCCGGGAAACTTGTATTAAATATTTCTTTTTTCATTCGAAAAGATTATATTTGCAAAAAATATATCTCCGTTTACCATGACTGACAGCATCAAGGTATTTATTAATCCTCTTACCGACTTCGGCTTCAAATTTCTATTCGGACGTGAAGCCGACAAGGAGTTTATCCTCTCTTTCCTGAACGCACTTCAGATAGGAGGCGATAAAGAAATTACTTCTGTGGAATTTATTGACAAGGAAAAGAAGGGGGAAGCCAAGGAGGACCGGGCGCTAATCTACGACCTGCATTGCAAACTGGACGACGGCAGCAAGATTATCGTCGAGATGCAGAACCGTTATCAGACTCATTTCGATGACCGAGCTATCTATTATCTTGCAGCAGATCTTTACGCACAAGGAGAAAAAGGGGACGGATGGGATTATAGTCTTACCCCTGTTTATGGCATCTTCTTGATGAATTTTGAATGGAGAGATGTCAAGGAACAACATCTGAGAGAGGATGTGTGTTTATACAATATACAGACTAAGAGTGTGTTCTCTGATAAGCTTAGAATGACATTCCTGAAAATACCCATGATGGTGAAAAATCCGGAGGAATGTAAGACCACTCTTGAAAGATGGTTATATATGTTAAAAAATATGGATAAGATGGAAGCAATACCGACAGCATTTATGAAAGACCCTGTATTTGAGAGACTGGGAAAAGTGGCTCGTTTCGCCGCTTTGGATGAGAAAGAGAAGAAGGCCTACAGGGAATCCCTGAAGGTCTATAGAGACAATTACGCTATAGCAGAGACAGAGCGTACTATTGGTCGTGCCGAAGGACGTGCCGAAGGGCGCGCCGAAGGTAGAGCCGAAGGGCGTGCAGAAGGGCTCGCCGAAGGTAGAGCCGAAGGGCGAGCAGAAGTTGCCCGCACAATGCTTGATGGTGGTATGGATTTAGAATCCATCGCAAAATATACAGGCTTCTCAATTGAAGAATTAAAAGCTATTAAACCTTAATTGATGCAAACATTCTACGTTTCCTCCCGTTCTCTCTATAAAATCTTCTGCGAATGTTCCTGCCGGTTCTCACGTTAACAATTCCTGCGTCCGGACTCTTTACATTCCATCCTGACCAACTGACTGAAAATTACATGTTCATGTCAGAGAACTCGACTGCCGACCTTTAGTAAAAGCCCGTCTCTGCGATGAGATGACTCATAATCCTATCGGAGACTACGAAAGATTTGCATTCATTCAGATTCCTTTCTTTAATCAGGAAGAGGATGAATGTTCCACAAGATTGGAAGAATGGATTTATAATATAAAAAATATGGGTAGGATGCAAAAAATAGCTTTTACATATAATGACACTTTTGAATATCTAAAGAAGGTAAGTGATGTGGCTTCTCTTAGTCCTTATGACCGGGAGATTTATGAAGCTGAACTGATGAAAGCGCGTGATTATCATGCTGTTCTCAAAACCGCAAAAAAGAAGAGTCTGGAAGAGGGTCGTGCCGAGGGTCGCGCTGAGGGTCGCGCTGAAGGGATAATGGCCGGTATCTCACAGGTGGTCAAAAATATGATGGCAAATGGGTTAGATCTTGAAGCTATCGCAACATACACAGGTTTTTCTATCGAAGAATTGGAAGCTTTGAAAGAGCACATTTAGACTTAATTAAACAAAATACATTTGGAGGGACTGGGAAAAGTGGCTCGTTTCGCTGCTTTGGATGAGAAAGAGAAGAAGGCCTACAGGGAATCCCTGAAGGTGTATCGTGACAATTACGCCATAGCTGAGACTGAGCGGACTATTGGTCGTGCCGAAGGACGTGCCGAAGGTAGAGCCGAAGGTCGTGCCGAAGGACGAGCAGAAGGCGAGCAGAAGGACGGGTTGAAGGACGTGCTGAAGGACGTGCCGAAGGACGTGCTGAAGGGCGCGCCGAAGTTGCCCGCACAATGCTTGATGGAGGAATGGATTTAGAATCCATCGCGAAATATACAGGCTTCTCAATTGAAGAATTAAAAGCTATGCAACGTTAATTTTCTTTTTCAGAGAAATAGTGAACCTTTGCCTCCCTATAAAACGGCAACCCCACCTGGGTTGAGGTCGTCTCTTTGGTTTATCCGGGGGTAGGCTCGTGCCTCGCCAACCCCCGGTTGGGTTAAACGGAAACCCCTCCGGGGTAATAAGCACAACCACATAATAACCAAATACTTAAAAAATATTTCCTGTCAAAAATAATCTCCTGCTATCCTGTTCCTCTGTCAAAATAATTATATTCTGTTCTCCTGTTCTTCTGTCAAAATAATTATATTCTGTTCTCCTGTTCTTCCGTCAAATACTAATTCTCAGAATCCACATCGATATGGGTTCTGATTTTTTTATCCCCTGTATTCCGATAAAAATTCTCTAATTACGTTATAATGTCTCTTTTTATCATCTTCATTCTGCTGATCCTTATGGAATTGGCTTATTTCCGAATTGCCGACCGGCTGAACATCATAGACCGTCCCAACCAACGTTCATCACATTCCTCTGTCACACTGCGTGGCGGAGGAATTATTTTTTTATTTGGGGCTTGGCTCTTCTGGTTTTTCTACGGTTTCCAGTATTCATGGTTCCTTTCCGGCCTCACTCTTATCGGCCTTGTGAGTTTTGCCGATGATGTACGTTCTCTTCCTGACAGCTGGCGTCTTGTGGCGCAGTTTGCTGCGATGTTCCTGATGTTCGAACAGTTCGGAATCCTTAACCTTCAGGACTGGTGGATGGTGATCGTCGGGCTCATTGTGTGCGTGGGTATCATCAACGCATATAATTTCATGGATGGCATCAATGGCATTACCGGTGGGTATTCACTCGCCGTGATCATCCCACTGATTTACCTAAATTCCAGAATGGATTTCATCTCGATGGATTTCCTTTTTGTGGCCGGGCTTAGTCTGCTGGTTTTCTGCTTCTTCAATTTCAGGAAGAAGGCTAAATGCTTTGCCGGCGACGTGGGTTCGATTTCGATGGCTTTCATCGTGCTGTTCGCTTTGGGCAAACTTATCCTGACCACAGGTGATTTCGCCTACATCGTGTTCCTGGCTGTATATGGCGCCGACACGGTCCTGACCATCTGCCATCGCATTCAGCTTCACGAAAGTCTGGGACAGGCCCACCGCAAGCATGCATTTCAGATAATGGCCAACGAACTGCATATTCCACATGTGACGGTCTCCTCTTTCTATATGGCTCTCCAGCTGCTTATATCAGCCGGAATGATATGGCTCCCTATCAATCATTATCTATATTTAGGATTTGTGATTCTGCCGCTTGGGTGTGCCTATCTAATATTTATGAAGAAATTTTACCATCTCCACGAAGAATATCTTAAATCCCTGTGAATGTTAAGACAGGGTAACAGGAGATGCCCCTATGATTAATAGACTGGAGAACCGGAGAACAGAAGAAGATTATATGATAAATTTATCCTCCCTCCTTCTTATCCTCCAATCAAAGAAATATCCCCCGTTCCTATGTCCTCCAGTCAAAAAAATCTCTCCAGTTAAAATATTCTAAAATAATTACCATAAATTTATGATTATAGATTCAAATCTCATAGATAAAGTGGAGCATGAGGCTTCCGAAAGCCCTCGCCTGCGCATGAATTTTAATTTTCATGAGGGTCCCGACTCGAAAGCGCAGCGTCTAATTAATGTTTTGCTTCCCGGCACCATTATTCCTATCCATCGCCATAAACATACTGCAGAAACTTATATCCTGTTGCGAGGGAAGATGGTGGTGGTATTCTATAACGACCTCGGGGCACAGACCCAACGGTTCCTTCTCGATCCGACCGAAGGCAATTACGGAGTTCAGATTCCCAAAGGACAATGGCATGGAGTGGAAGTGATCCAACCGTCAGCTATCTTTGAAGTCAAGGATGGTCCTTACACTCCTCTAAGCCCGGAAGATATGATGGATTAAGAATAAATCCCTTAATTCCCCTTATCACCCTTAAATCCCTTAAATCCCTTAAATCCCTTAAATCCTTTAAATCCCTTAAATCCCTTAAATCCCTTATCACCCTTAAGTCCCTTACACCCGGGCAAAAGATTTTGAACTGCACTTCAAAAGTTTTTATCTAACTTTTGAAGTGCAGTTCAAGTTTATCGCATATGTTCTTTTTCAGTTAAATTACCTTAATTTTAAATTTCCTTTCAACTTTTGCTCTCTATTTCGCAAAGAAATGCTAATTTTGCAAGTTGAATAACATTATTCTGAAAAACCGATGACAGATTTTGATAAAATAAGATGAAAATCATCCTCGTTTCTACAGAATAGAAGGCTATACCTAATGAACAGACCGAATAAAATTAATAATATCCTTAAACATTTCTCGAAGGCGTTGCTTATCGGTGCCTTAGGGATTGGAGCTTTGGGTTGTAACTCCAAGAAAGAGGATGAGCCGGATGAAACGGCCTCAATCGTCTATCTTCCTAATGTGGCTGTTACATCCTTTACACTTCAGGCCGACAAAAACGTCATGGCCCGGCTCGATTCCGTGTTTTTCTCGATCGACCTTGACCATGGCGTGATCTTCAATGCCGATTCCCTTCCGGTCGGAGCTCCGGTGAATAAGCTTGTGCCAAAAATTAAATATTCTTCATATATCAAGTCGGCAAAAATTATCATGGAGGGTGGCACAACCCGCAATGATACTGTGGATTATATCAAGGATCCCAACGATTCGATCGACTTCACCGGCAAGGTGCGTCTCCAGATCGCCACTGCCAATGATGAAATGAAGAAGGAATATATCATCAAGGTCAACGTGCATAAAGAGCAGCCTGATTCTCTGGTATGGGGTGAAACTGCCCTTGCTTCCCTTCCCTCAAGAATGGAGAATCCACGCAACCAGAAAAGTGTAGATATCAATAACAAGGTCGTATCGATGATTGAGGAAAACGACGGATCGTACACTCTTTCAGTATCCGAAAATCTTTATGGGGCCGACTGGGAAAAGACTCCACTCTCACTTTCCTTCACTCCTGATGTTCGTTCGCTTACAGCTTCTTCCGATGCACTCTATATTCTTGACTCCACCGGTAATCTTCTGCGGTCGGCCGACGGTCGGGCATGGTCGGATACCGGTGAAGATTGGAACCGTATCATTGGTGGTTATAATGACACGGCAATAGGCCTGAAAACCACGTCCGAAGGTCTCGTGCATGCACAGTATCCTCTGAAAGGTATGGACCGGAAGGCTATCAGCCCGGATTTCCCGATAGAGGGTTATTCCAATTTTGTGGTTCATGCCAACAAATGGACCTCTTCCCCGGTTGGCTTCTTCTGCGGAGGTGTTATGGCAGATGGCAGTTACTCGGATGCGATATGGGCTTTCGACGGATCCAACTGGGTGACACTTGCCAAAGGATCATTCCCGGCTCTGAGAGGAGCATCGCTCGTGCCATATTACGCTTTCAGAAGAACATCCTCCACCGAGATGCTTCCCTCGGAGCTCGAAGTGTGGATGATTGTGGGAGGCGAGATGCAGAACGGTGATTTCAACCGCACCCTCTATATCTCATACGACAACGGAGTGAACTGGAAGCGAGGATCTTCCTCTCTCCAGTTGCCCGATGTGATTCCGCCCATGACTCAATGCGACAACATTGTGATGACCACCACACAAGACACCAATCTCTCCGATGCCTGGAAGATTATGGCTCCAAAGAACGGTAGAAAGGTGAAATGGAACGTGGACGGTGATATCCTCTCATGGGAATGTCCTTATATCTACCTTATCGGAGGAATGGATGCCGACCATCAGCTCTGCAACACAATATGGCGAGGTGTGCTCAACCGGCTGAAGTTCGCCCCCGTGATATAAGCCATTCTCCCTATCGGGGAATCAATGTAATTTCATTAACCTTTACTCCTCTATTTTGATAAACGAATTGAAAACAATCATAATAGCCCTGATCCTCATTCTATCGGGCATTAAAGCTTCCGCCCAGGAAGACTATCGCTTCGACATAGGAGGAGGAATAGGGATGACAGGATATCTTGGCGATGCAAACACAGCCAATCTATGGAGCAATCCGGGATTTGACGCCGAGTTGCTGTTCAGATATCTACCGAATCCTCGCTGGGGCATGAAGACCAATTTTTATGTTGGCACCCTCAGCGGAAATTCTGAAAAGATGACCAATGTGCTCCCCGAGAGCAAGACATTCAAGTTCTCCACCACCTTCTTCGAATTGGGAGAGATGGCGGAATTCAATTTCTTCAATTATGGCATAGGCGAAACCTACCGCCATCTGAAGAGAATCAGCCCCTATATCGCTGCCGGTCTTGGCATAACGGCCTGGAGCGTGAGTGGAGAATGGGGCGCGGCTCTCAGTATCCCCTTAGGGGTAGGAGTGAAATATAAGCTTTCCGAGAGATGGAACCTCGGCTTCGAGTTTCTGATGAAGAAAACTTTCACCGACCGTCTTGATGGCCGTCCCCTCTCCGACCCTCTCGGGATAAAGAGCTCTTTCATGAAAAACACCGATTGGTATTCCACCATGTCGGTGACTATTAGCTATGAGTTCAGCAAACGCTGTGCAGTGTGCAATTACAAGGATTGATCGATGAACGACCCGAAGATAAACCCCGATTCGATTGACATGACCCGTCTTCCGGTGCATGTGGCAATTATTATGGACGGTAATGGCCGTTGGGCTCGCCAACGCTCGATGGTGCGTAGCGAAGGACATGCCGAGGGAGTGAACAGCGTGAACCGTATCACTCGCCTCGCCTCCGACTTAGGTATCAGATATCTAACCCTTTATGCTTTCTCCACTGAAAACTGGAAACGGCCGCAGGCTGAGGTTGATACCCTGATGCATCTCATCGGGTGGACCATCCGCAAGGAAACACCCGACTTGGTGAAAAATAATGTCAAAATTCATCTTCTCGGAGAGATCGAGCGTCTTCCTGAGCAGGTGAGAAATGACCTTGAGGCCGGCCGTGAGGCCACCCGCCACTGCACGGGGCTTAACCTCAACATCTGTCTGAGCTATTCCTCACGCTGGGAGATCACCAATGCAATGCGCAAAATTGCCGAAAAGGTGAAAACCGGAACGTTATCTCCTGAACAGATCACCGAATCTACCATCAGTGATGAATTATCCACAGTCAATATTCCGGATCCCGATCTGCTCATCCGCACCGGAGGTGAACACCGCATAAGCAATTTCCTTCTATGGCAATGTGCATATTCGGAATTATACTTTACCCCAGTGCTATGGCCCGACTTCGACAACGACTGCTTCATAAGGGCTCTCCTTGATTACCAGAACCGGGAACGAAGATTCGGAATGACCTCCGACCAAGTTAAACAAAACTAATGAACGAAAATCGCCTATATCAGGATATGAAACATTTTCTCAAATTCCTTCTCCTCTGCATCGCCTTTGGTATCGCTTCCTCTGCTTCGGCTCTCGATATCACCCCCCAGCCGGAAGTGGTCGATACGGTGTATAATCCGGATGTGATCTATACTCCCATCCCACGCAAATATGAGATTGCGGGTATCAGTGTCAAAGGGATTCCCGATGATGAGCATTATCTGATCATCGGTTATTCCGGACTTTCGGAAGGCGACCGTGTGGAGATTCCCGGCGAGGAGATCACACAGGCCGTGAAGCGATTCTGGAAACAGGGTCTCTATTCAAAGGTACAGGTCAATGTTGTCAAGACCGCCGGCGACAAGGTGTGGCTTGAGATCGATCTCCAGCGCCAGCCGAGAATGGCAGAGCTTCGTTTCGAGGGAATGAAGTCGGGCGAGAAGAAAGATCTGGAGCAACGTCTCGGAATGGTGGCCGGACAGCAACTCACGCCCAATATCATCGCCCGCGTGAAGAGCATCACTGAGGATTTCTTCGCAAAGAAGGGATATAAGAATGTGCTCGTATCCGTGAAGGAAACTCCCGATCTTTCGAAAGAGAATCAGGTGGTCCTCACAGTAGGTGTGGATAAAAATTCAAAGGTGAAGGTGCATAAGATCTATATCGATGGAAATGAGATGCTTTCCGACCGTAAGATCAAGAATGCAATGAAGAAGACCAACGAAAAGACCGACCTTCTCAAGATTTTCAGCCAAAAGAAATTTGTTGATTCGGATTTCGCTGACGACCGCAACCGCATTATCGAGAAATATAATGAGCTCGGATATCGCGATGCTCGTATCGTGAAGGATTCGGTGGCAAGACACGATGACGGTACGGTAGATATATTCCTTGATATTGATGAAGGTAAGAAATATTATATCAGCGATATATCCTGGGTTGGAAACACAATATATCCCACAGAGACCTTGTCGTCGGTGCTCGGCATCTATCCCGGCGACGTCTATAATCAGAAGATGCTCAACAAGCGCACCAACGAGGATGAGGACGCCGTGTCTAACCTTTATCTCGACAATGGTTATCTATTCTTCAACCTTATCCCTATCGAGGAGAAGGTGCAAGGCGACAGCGTGGCTCTCCAGATGAGGGTGATCGAAGGTCCCCAGGCCAAGATTAACCGAGTGAATATCGTCGGTAATGACCAGCTTTATGAGAAGGTGCTCCGCCGCGAGCTCCGCACACGTCCCGGCACTCTCTTCTCAAAAAGCGACATCATGCGATCCATGCGCGAGATCGCCGCTACCGGACACTTCAACCCCGAGACCATCAATCCCGATATCCAGCCTAACGAGAACGACGGAACCGTGGATATAACCTGGAATCTCGAATCGAAAGCCAACGATAAGGTGCAGCTCTCGTTCGGATGGGGTCAGACAGGTGTGACCGGACAGGTGGCCCTCTCCTTCTCCAACTTCTCCATGCGGAATCTCTTCAATCCGAGCAGCTACAAGGGTATCATACCTCGTGGCGACGGACAGACTTTCTCAATTTCTGCCCAGACCAACGCCAAGTATTATCAGAGCTACAACATCTCTTTCTTTGATCCCTGGCTCGGCGGCAGCCGCCCCAACTCGCTTTCAGTATCGGTGGATTACAGCCGTTCAACCGGTATCAACTCCGCATACTATAACAACAACTGGAACTATGCCTGGCAGCAGGCCTATTATTACAACCCATCCTATAACACCCAATACAACCAATATGCCATCCAGAATGCCTACGACCCCAACAAGGTGCTTCAGCTGGCAGGTGTGAGCGTGGGATTCGGTACGCGCCTCTCATGGCCCGATGATTATTTCCAGTTCCAGGCCGCTCTGGCTTACAGATGGTATTATCTTAAAAACTGGGATTATCTCTACTATATGCGCAATGGTACATCCAACTCCCTCACTCTCGGCCTCACTCTCTCGCGCACAAGTATCGACAATCCTATCTATACTCGCCGAGGATCACAGTTCTCGGTGGATCTGACAATGACTCCTCCGGCATCTCTCTTCGGCAGGAAAGACTGGAAATATCTGTCGGAACAGAGCAGCTACAGCAATACCGACCAGACAAGCCGCGAAGCCGCACGTTCGCAGCTATACCGTTGGATCGAATACTGGAAGCTGAGATTCAAGAGCAAGACATTCACTCCCCTCACCTCTCCCGACAACAACTATACTCTCGTGCTCATGACCCGCGCCGATTTCGGTCTGCTCGGATCGTGGAACAAATATCTCAAGACTCCCTTTGAAACCTTCTATTTCGGAGGTGACGGTATGACCGGTTCCTACACCTATGCCACAGAGACAATCTCGATGCGCGGTTATGAGAACGGACAGTTCACTCCTTCCGGATATGAAGGCTACGCATACGGCAAATTCACTATGGAGCTCCACTTCCCGTTCCTCCTCCAGCCAACCACCACCATCTACGCCATAGCCTTCGCCGAGGCCGGTAACTGCTGGACGAGCGTGCGCGACTTCTCTCCCTTCAACATGAAGAGAAGTGCCGGTGTGGGTGCCCGAGTATATCTGTCGGTGCTCGGATTCCTCGGTATTGACTGGGCTTACGGTTTCGACAAGGTATGGGGCACAAGAGGAGGATCGCAGCTCCACTTCGTCTTGGGTCAGGAGTTCTAAGTCTAAGTAATAAACCTTTGTCCCGACGCAATGTCTAACTTTCGTGAAGCGGAGAAATGATTGATTTCTTATCCGCAAAGTTGTTGACAAGTTGTTGATAACTTTCACAAGTCACTAATTCATAATAGAATAAAAACCAAAACAAATATGATTATGAAGAAAACTATTCTCGCCATTCTTTTTCTGGCCGCCTCAGCTCTCGGCATATCGGCCCAGAAATATGCTTTGGTGGATATGGAATATATCCTCCGTAATGTTCCCGCATATGAGATGGCCAACGAACAGCTCAACCAAGTGTCGCAACGCTGGGAGAAGGAGGTGAACGAAGTGTCGAAAGAGGCTGATACGATGTATCAGAACTATAAATCGGAGATGGTGTTCCTCACCGACGACCAAAAGAAGAAACGTGAAGCGGAAATCACCGAAAAGGAGAAAGAGGCCACCGACCTGCGCTATAAATATTTCGGTCCCGAAGGTGAGCTATATAAGAAACGTCAGAGCCTCATGAAGCCTATTCAGGAGGATGTATATAATGCCGTGAAGGCCGTGGCCGAGGAGAAGGGTTACGTCACCATCTTCGACCGTGCCTCATCCCAAAGCATCGTTTATGCCAAACCTTCCATTGATGTAAGCAATGAAGTGCTTGCCAAATTGGGATATTCCAAATAAAAGACTTAACTTTGCATTAGTAAAAAATATAAATAGAAATGATCAAGAAAATTTTACTTGCCGTAGCGTTTGCTATTCCAATGCTCGTGTCGGCACAATCACTTAAAGTCGGAGTTGTCGATACCAGCGCCATCATGCAGGGTTTACCCGATACCAAGGCTGCTGAAACTAAAATCGCAGAGCGCTCCAAGACATACGAGGATGAATTCGGAAAACTTCAGGCTGAGATGCAGCGTCTTTATGATGAATACAATAAAGATGGTGTCAACGCAGCCCCGGCCATTCGCGAACGTCGTGAGCGTGAGCTTGCCCAGATGCAACAGAAAATGGAGGAATTCCACCAGTCGGCAAGCCAGGATCTCCAGAAACTTCAGCAGGATCTCATGGCTCCCATCGTAGCAAAGATCAAACAGGCTATCGAGGCTGTGGGTCAGGAAGGTGGCTATGGCATGATCCAGGAGACTCAGGCTCTCATCTACTATGCTGCCCCCGTCACTGATATCACACCTATGGTGAAAAGCAAACTGGGCATTTAAGTAACCCAATAATGGAAGTATAAAAGCGGGGTCCCCGGGGATTCCGCTTTTTAATTAAAATAACCCAATTCATTAATACCCCAAGAGTGATGACCCAAATCGGTGTTTTCGATTCAGGATATGGAGGGCTTACCATACTGCGGGAGATGCGAAAGCGTCTGCCTCAGTATGATTATCTTTATTTAGGCGATAACGCCCGCGCTCCTTATGGCACCCGAAGTTTCGATGTGGTGCTTGATTTCACATGGCAGGCCGTGGAAGAGCTTTTCTCCCACGGTTGCAGACTTGTGATTCTTGCATGCAACACTGCCTCGGCTAAAGCGCTGCGCACCATTCAGCAGAATTTTCTTCCTATGAAATATCCCGACCGGAGGGTATTGGGAGTGATACGTCCTACGGCGGAAGTGATCGGGGATATCACGCGCAACCGACACATCGGTGTATTCGCCACTCCGGGCACAATCCAGAGCGGAAGCTACACTATGGAGGTGAATAAACTGTTCCCCGATATAAAGGTGAATGAGCTGGCATGCCCTATGTTTGTGCCATTGGTAGAGAATGAGGAGGCTTCCGGAGATGGTGCCGATTTCTTCGTGAAGAAATACCTCGGCATAATTCTGGAGAAGGATCCCGACATAGATACCCTTGTGCTCGCCTGCACCCACTATCCCCTGCTCTTCCCCAAAATCAGGAAGTTTGCACCGGAGAATATCCGTGTCATCGCTCAGGGCGATCTCGTGGCCGACAGTCTCGCCGACTATCTTCGCCGGCATCCCGAGATTGAAAGGGAGTGCAGCAAAAACGGTACCGTGGAATATCTCACCACAGAAAGCACTGAAAAATTCAATCACCTCGCCTCCACTTTCATGAAGAAAGAGGTGAATGCCAAAAGAATAACATTATAATCGAACTCCATCATGACAATCCAGGAATTAAAGCTTAAAATCAAAACTCTCCCGACGGAAGAAGCAATAAGAATATTATCTGACTATATCTCTGACAATCCATCATCCGATGAAGCCCTTACCATGAGAGGGATGAAATACTGGAGCACCGACCAGCGGTCGTTAGCCATAAACGACTATTTGGCAGCAATCCGCATCAACCCCGACTCAACGGCACGACTCGCACTACAAGCATCCCAGGATATCCTCAACTATTATAACAAAGATCTGTATAATCCCTGAATCTATTTCATATTTACCGCATTTTCCCTACGTCCCCATCCAATAAGACCTCATTCAACAAAATATATCAAACGATCCAAAGGTAATTTAAATGAGGTCTTATGCTGTCAGTTCGATTATTTAAGCGAATAATATGAAGCGACAAATGAATAAACAAGCAGTAAAAAAAGCATCCACAATCGCCGGAAAGGAAACCCCACTTGCAACTCCATCAACTCTTAAAGCCACATCGAGACCATCCATAAAGGAAAAAATAATAGGCTTCGTATGGCAGCATTTCTGGCTACTCGTTTCAATGTACTTTATGACTTTCGGAGTCGCGCTATGCGTACGTTCCAATCTCGGTAGCGGAGTGATTTCCTCCATCCCAATGTCTTTTTCCCTTGCAGGTGAGGCGGGATTGGCACCCGGCTGGACCATCGGTGGCTACACCAATATTATGAACGTGATCCTTGTAGCGGCACAGATTCTTGTCTTGCGTCGCCGCTTCGACCCCGTGCAGCTCTTTCAGCTCATAATAGGCTTCGTCTTCGGTTTCCTGCTTGATATCAATATGATAGTCACGTCCTACTTTTCCTATGACTCTCTGATAAAACAAATAGTGGCGCAGTTGGCAGGAGCCTCAGTGCTGGGAGCGGCGGTTGCCATGGAAATCCGCTGTGGCTCAGTCACGATGCCCGGTGAAGGGATACAGGTTGCCATAGCGCAGGTAACCGGACGTCCCTTCCCGATAGTGAAAATATGCGTTGACACCACTCTTGTAATCCTTGCCGTAATCTCCGGCTACTGTTTCTTTGGCGTGTGGCCCGTCACTGTAGTAGGACCCGGCACCCTTTTCGCCATGTTCTACGTAGGTTACGTTGTAAAACTCGTCAACCCGCGCCTCGGCTGGTTTGACCGCATCCTTGCATATCGTCCCGGCTTCCGTCGCTACATCTACGGCCTTGCCCGACGGATCTACCCGCGCCACGAAGGGTAAAACTGTAACTTAAGAAAGATCGAGAATTTATCGAATGGCGACTTTAGGATAAACCACAGGTTCTCGGGATCGTAACAAAATTTCGCCACAACTTACGGAATGAATCTGCCTCAATTTAAGGAATGAAATCGCCACAATTTAAGGAATGAAATCGCCACAATTTGCCGAATAAAATTGCTACAATTTGCCGAATAGAGTTTTTTTGTTTATATTTGTAAAAAATATAAATTAATAAAACTCGATGACTGACAACACAATATATCATCCACGCATCGCAGATACATTATTAAAAGATAAATTGGAAGCCAAAGGGGCCGTATTGATAAGAGGCCCCAAATGGTGTGGTAAAACCACTACTGCGGAACAATGTGCCAAAAGCACAATATACATGGGAACAACTGGAAGCAATAATATTGAGCTTGCCAAAATAAATCCAGGAATAATTCTAAAAGGTGAAAACCCTCGACTTATTGATGAATGGCAATTAGCACCTGAACTTTGGGATGCCGTAAGATATGAAGTGGATCACAGACATAAACGAGGACAATTCATATTGACAGGGTCGGCTGTGCCACCGGATAAAAAAGATAAAGTGCATCATACAGGCACCGGAAGATTTGCTATAATAGATATGTTGCCCATGTCGCTTTATGAATCCGGCGAATCAACCGGAGAAGTAAGTCTGGCACACCTATTCACGAACCCCGAAGAAATTTACGGGAACAACCGACATACTCTGGAAAAAATTGCATTTCTCACCTGTCGCGGTGGATGGCCCTTTGCCATAGCCGAAGACATGTCACCTAAAGCAGCTCTCAGTCAGGCAGAAGACTATTTAGATGTTGTGGTGGAAGAGGATATATCACGAGTGGATGGAACCATAAGAAATGAGGAAAGAGCAAGAGTAATACTGCGTTCATATGCTCGCTATCAAGGCACCCAGACTCCTATCAGCAAAATACGTCAAGATGTGGCGGTCAATGATAATGATACGATATCAGTAGATACCATTGCCACCTATCTGAATGCACTCCGTCAAATATTCGTGATTAAAGATATGGAGGCGTGGAATCCAAATCTGCAATCTAAGACAACGATACGTACCACTCCCACGAGATATTTCACGGATCCCTCTATTGCCACGGCCTCTCTTCGCATAGGACCCGAAGATTTGATAAATGCTCTGCCGACATTCGGACTGATATTTGAAACTCTTTGTGTTCGCGACCTCCGGGTTTACGCAAAGTCGTTAGACGGGGATGTATATCATTACCGCGACAGCAACGGATTAGAATGTGATACAGTGATACATCTTAAAAATGGGAAATATGGATTAGCTGAAATAAAGCTCGGGGGAGAGAAACTGATTGAAGAAGGATGTGCCAATCTAAAAAAACTTTCCTCGATTATTGACACTTCAAAAATGGGTCAACCATCATTCAAGATGATAATAACAGCCGTAGGAGATTATGCCTACCGGCGCCCCGACGGAATCTTTATCGTCCCAATTGGATGTCTGAAGAATTAGAAAAGATATTACCTTCCGTGAAAAAATTTAAGGACTTTGGCCTCTTACAACAAAAGGAATTTTATTGTAAGAGGCCAAAGAAAATGACTGCCTAACATCATTAGACAGCCACTACGATCATAATAATTCCTATTACAAGACAAAGGATCTTTCCTGTAATTTTGTATTTTCCAATCTTGATTTCCATAATGTAAAATTACGAAAAAAAAGAGAGATGTCTCTTATAATATCTTCCTTTTGAAGAATTTAATACGCTTTATGGTATGTGCTATGGCAAATGCTATCATTAAGAAACCGATTTTTCCATGAATACCTCCTAATGGACTATGTTCGTTTGCCATGAGCCAATGGATAAAAGTTACAACTCCTGATATGAAAGTAAGAATATACAACCACCAGAGAATACGTGTCGGAACTTTTAATTTGCTAAATTTAGTAAGCCACTTTTTCCATTGAAAATGAAGGTAAATGTGCCATACCACAAGACACATAAACGGTAGTGCCACTATTATATGGAAAATAACCGGGAAGAAACCTCTACTTGACGTCGCTTCCAACTGTATGCTTGAGGCCAGTACAATCGGTAACAGAATTGCTAACAACCAATCGCATATCTTTAATCTTTGTGCTTTTGTCATAACGCAAAGGTATAAATAATTCGCGAGTTACGAAAGAAAAACCTTGTAATTATAGACTCGGAAGAGGCGGCACGAAGTTATCACGCGTTAAAATAAGCTGAGATTTACAGGGATGCATTATATAAGCCCTGAAAGATTAGCCGAACATCTGGGACGTTTCAGTTTTAGCAAGATAAAACTCGATCCAACCAAAAATGATAATGCAGGGTCGCATATCAGGGAGCAGATATCGCCTTGCAGACGAAGGAATATAGAGAGCTATATGACTGAGTTAATTGAAAATCGACGAGTTTCCACTATTGATTAACAATGACGAGTCAAGAGGCAATAGATACCCATGAGATGCGAGTGAGGGAGTAATTTAAAAACTTTATATCTGAGTGATGGCTATGGAATAACCCACTCAAAGGCATATAGACGGCTTCAATGTGTTTCCCAGGGACAAAGCATCCTTTTCCCCGAAGAGGCAGAGGTTGCCACGGCATAAGCCGGTGTGGAGGCTACCCGGCGGTTAGCAGTGCCACGAAGGTAAAACTATAACTTAAGAAAGATCGAGAATTTATCGGATGGCGACTTTAGGATAAACCACAGGTTCTTGGGAGCATAACAAAATTTTACCACAATTTGCGAAATGTTTGTGCTTCAATTTGCCAAATGAAAGCGCCCCAATGAACTGACCCCAAAAAGTTGAACACAAAACTTCTTGAGTGCAGTTCAGTTGTTAGACACTCTAATTACCAGTAGCTTTCCATCAATGGAATATAATTAATGTCGAGGAGTATTACAAGATGAACATCTTACATGGTAATGTTCAGAATACTTTCCGCATATTCTACATTTATTCCCTTTACTATTATATTCAGCCAACCAACTGGCGGTGCCGTAGATTTGTGATGGAGACGGGTCAATGCCACTGCCTCCACACTTGGAGCAACTGCTATTCCTCTTTGGTTTTGAACTATGTGAATCTCCGGATGAATCTTCCCATGAATAGTCAAAAGTGATCCCTTCTGATTGATAATATTTGTTTGCATCATAAAATGCTAACTGTTCTTCTTTACTGTCCACATACCAAGTTGTCATGGTCCAATCCCCATACATGGAAACAATTTGAGCCATTTTTGATCTATCGGGTGATATTACATATTCTATTGTGCCATATTGACTTGTATTACGATATAAATCATCTCCGGATGGAAGAGTTTTTATGAATTTAGCTGGTGCGGCAGTACCGAAAGTGAACGGATCTCCAAATTGGGCAGTCGTACCGCCGTCATTGTAAACGGAAATGCTTCCATTAAAGCCAATCGAATGAGTTGGGTAATAGGTTCTGAAGAAAGCACCACTAAGAAAGCCGGCAGATACAGCAAGTGCATTAAAAATAAAACAGAACAATAATACTAATTTTTTCATAAAAATTGATGCCGTAAGACTCCCTTCATTGGCGTTAGATTAAAGATAAAAAGCGTGAGAGTCTGTATCTTCTACTCGTCTCACGTTCAGAGGCTCTGGAATGCCTTTCAGGATGAAACGAGCAGTTAGAGCCTCACGCAGATATGTGAATATCATGTATCTTCTCACGGAGATACATGTCATATATCACAATCGAAAGGCATCCATCACTGCATCATTCGACCCTTGTTGAAATTTTCCAGATTTCTGAACGTCAAATGAGCGCGGATAAACGCTTCTTTTAATAATTATGCCAATCGGTGGATTGACAACGCAAATTTAGAAAAAACTTTTATGATTTCAAAATCTTTTTGTAAGCTGATTGTATTGTTTCATCTAAATTTTGTTGAATGAGCTTTTATATAAATTTCATACTCCAACCCTGAAATTTCTATTGGAATATCAAAAGTTTCATAGTTTTGTTGTATCTTTGTACTCATACATACAAACATTTCTATTATGGCACGACCAATTAAAGAAACGCCCGTCTTGATGGGCCAGGATGCAGATAGATTTGAAACACTCATTTCCAATCCCAAGCCCGTATCGAAGGAGGAGAAGGAACGCGCCCGCAAAGCGTATGAAGTAATGAAGTCCATAAGTAATTTTCAGTGGTGATATGGATTTCAGCAAGCTAAGACAGTTCCAACTCTCTACCGATACCGACATAAAACCATTCAAATGTTCAGATGAGGACTTGAACGAATTTCTTTTGGAAGATGCAAAGCATTTCCAAAAGGAACTTATGGCCGTTACTTATCTGCTCGAAGATATGGAGCAGCATAAAACCGCGGCCTATTTCAGTTTGCTTGCTGACAAAATCACTTTCAATCCTGAAGAGAGAAGTAGATGGAATAGGCTGAATCGAAATATTCCTAATTCCAAACGGCGCAGGAGTTATCCGGCAGTTAAGGTGGGTCGTCTGGCCGTAAGCAAAGATTTTACCAGCCAAGGACTGGGGACATTCATACTTGACAATATTAAGTATGCTTTTTCAAACGTTAAACGTCTTGGTTGCCGTTTTATAACGGTTGATGCACTAAGTTCTGCTGTTACGTTCTACGAACGTAACGGCTTCCAATTTTTTACCGAACAAGACAAATATGACGAAACACGTCTTATGTTCTTCGACCTTAAAAACTTTATATCCGACTGATGCCTATGGAATAACCCGCTCAAAGGCATATAGACGGCTTCAATGTGTCTCCCAGGGACAAAGCATCCTTTTCCCCGAAGAGGGAGGGGTTGCCACGGCATAAGCCGGTGTGGAGGTTGACCGCCGGTTAGCAGTGCCATTATAAATCATAAACGGTTTCTCCATGCTCCATCCCCGGGAATAATTGCGAACATATAGCTGCGCGAGCCCTCGCAGCCCTTTGGTTTTCTTACGTAGCTCCCCGATCAATTCCGTGAGATCGCTCACCTCGTTGATAAAAAATTCCACCATAGTGCGCCCACCCATAATCACGCGTGCAAGCAGACGGTCGCCATATCTTATAGGCCGTGAGCTCCCGAAGGCATTCTCATAACGACTCCGCGAATCGGCATATACATAATCGAAATACCCCTTACCATATACTCCCTCTCCCAATCTCCTTTTCTCTACAGCAGTCATATTTCTTTATTTTTATAGTGACAATGAATTTTTATAGTGACATTACAAAATTATCCTCTTTCAATGCCATTTTATTGCAGCGCAATATAAAAATACTTTAAAGCAATCCCCTCCGCATTACATTATAGCGGTTATTAGAGGATAATTGCGTAAATTTGCAACCGAAATTTACCCAAGAGAAGATAATATGAAAGTATTGAAGTTCGGCGGCACGTCGGTAGGCACGCCGCAGAGAATCCAAGAGGTCGCAACGCTTGTAACCGACGGAGAGAAGAAGATCGTGGTGCTCTCCGCAATGTCGAAAACTACAAATACCCTGATAGAAATTTCCGACTATCTCTACAAAAAGAATCCCGAGGGGGCCAACGACGTGATCAACCGTCTTGAGCAGACCTATATCCGCCATGTCGAAGATCTCTATTCCACCCGTGAATACCGCGAGCAAACCCTCGATGCCATCAGAGGACATTTCGACTATATCCGCACCTTTACCAAAGATGTCTTCACACCCCATGAGGAGAAAGTGATAGTGTCGCAGGGAGAGCTTCTCTCCACACGCATGATGCTCAATCTACTTCTCGAACGCGGTGTGAACGCCTGCATGATTCCGGCTCTCGATTTCATGCGTACCGATGAGAACGGTGAGCCCGACACTGCCAAAATAAAGGACCGTCTGGGTCGTCTGCTCAACGAACTCCCGGAGGCCGACATATATATCACGCAGGGATTCATCTGCCGCAATGCATACGGAGAGGTGGATAATCTCAAGAGAGGTGGAAGCGATTATTCAGCATCCCTGATAGGCGCGGCCATCAATGCCGACGAAATTCAGATATGGACCGATATCGATGGTATGCACAACAACGACCCCAGAGTGGTGGAAAAGACCTCTCCGGTGCGTTCGCTGCATTTCGAGGAGGCTGCCGAGCTGGCCTATTTCGGAGCCAAAATTCTTCACCCCACTTGCATACAACCGGCTAAATTCGCCAACATCCCCGTGCGTCTGCTCAATACAATGGAGCCCGATGCCCCGGGCACAATGATATCCAACAATATCGACAGTAAACGCATCAAGGCCGTAGCGGCAAAAGACAATATCACGGCTATCAAGATAAAATCGAGCCGTATGCTCCTTGCCCACGGTTTCCTGCGCAAAGTGTTTGAGATTTTTGAGAGCTACCGCACCTCCATCGACATGATATGCACCTCGGAAGTGGGAGTATCCCTCTCTATCGACGACACTACCCACCTACGCGCTATCGTAGATGATCTCAAGAAGTATGGCACGGTAACGGTTGACCGCGACATGTGTATCGTATGCGTGGTGGGAGATATGGACTGGACCCACGCCGGATTTGAAGCCAAAGCCCTCGATGCGATGCGCGATATCCCCACACGTATGATCTCTTTCGGAGGAAGCAACTATAACATCTCTTTCCTCATCCGAGCCGAAGACAAGGAGAAAGCGCTCCGTTCTCTCAGCAAACATCTCTTCCATGAAGAATAAGCCATCCAATTGCCCTGATTAACTATGATTATCAAAGGACACTTTCCAATAGAATCTTTCAAGGAGCTTGACACTCCTTTCTATTATTACGATCTCGACCTTCTGCGCGATACCCTCGACGCAGTAGGTGACGCTGTGCGCCGGGATCCGGAATTCAAGGTGCATTATGCAGTAAAGGCAAATGCCAATCCCACAATCCTTCGCACGATAGCCCACGCCGGATTCGGTGCCGACTGCGTGAGCGGTCCGGAAATCGAAGTTGCTCTCAAAGCCGGTTTCAAACCCGAAAAAATAGTTTATGCCGGTGTGGGGAAAACCGACAAGGAGATAAATCTCGGCCTTGACCATGATATCTTCTGTTTCAATGTGGAATCGGTGCCGGAGCTCGAAGTGATAAATGATCTGGCCGGAGCCAAGGGGAAAACCACCCGCGTGGCTATCCGCGTCAATCCCGATGTGGGCGCCCACACACACGCCAACATCACCACCGGTCTGGCGGAAAATAAGTTCGGAATAGCTCTTACCGATCTTGACCGCGTTGTGGATATGGCGCGCGCGCTCCCCAACGTGGAACTTATAGGCCTCCATTTCCACATAGGATCCCAGATTCTGGATATGACAGATTTCACGGCACTCTGCAACCGTGTCAACTCCATTGTGGAACATCTTGAGACAAGAGGAGTGGAAATCAAGGATATCAATGTAGGCGGAGGTCTGGGTATCGACTATAAGCATCCAAACCACCACCCCATTCCCGATTTCGCTCTCTATTTCGCCACCTACCGGCGCCATCTGAAATTGCGTCCGGGCCAGAATCTTCATTTCGAGCTTGGCCGTGCCATTGTGGCGCAATGCGGATCGCTTATCAGCCGCGTGGTATTTGTGAAGGAGGGCACAAAGAAGAAATTTGTGATACTCGATGCCGGCATGACCGACCTTATCCGTCCCGCCCTCTATCAGGCTTACCATAGGATTGAGAATATTTCATCCGATTCCGAGGAGATAGAGCGTTATGATGTGGTGGGACCCGTATGTGAATCCTCCGATGTATTCGGCAAGGCTGTGGACCTCCCTCTTACCCGTCGTGGCGATTTCATCGCACTCCGATCGGCAGGCGCTTATGGCGAGATAATGGCCTCACATTACAATTGCCGTCAGCTTCCGGGCGCGGCCTTTTCTGACACTATATAATATGATTAAGAATCCTCCGATTAAAGCATTATTTTTCGATATCGACGGCACCCTGGTGCCTTATGGCCTTGGACATATTCCCGAAGAGGTGTCGGAGGCTATTGCCGCCGTGCGCGCCAAAGGGGTGAAGGTATTCATCTCCACCGGGCGCCACCTGCATTGGATCAACAATTTGGGAGATACTGAGTTTGACGGTTATGTCACTGTCAACGGCGGGATGTGTCTCGATGCCGACAAGACCACCTGCATCCACAAGACATGTATAGATCCTTCGGATGTGGAGCGGCTCGCCGAATTCTCATCCCATCACGATATCCCCTTGGTGGTGGTGCCTGCTAAAGAAGATATCTTCATCACGCGCCACACTCCTGAGGTGGAATTCGTGGCCGAAGAGCTGCATCTCCCCTTTGTGCCTTTAGGCGAAGTGAAGGATGCTTTGGGTAAGGATGTGGTGCAACTGATGGCTTTCGGTTCGGAGGAAGATCGCCGCCACAGCGGGCTCTTCGGTGAGACACTCTTACATTGCGAACCCACGAGCTGGAATCCCTATTTCTGCGACATAATACCTAAAGGGAGCGACAAAAGCGCCGGCCTGGAAGCTATGGCGAGTCATTTCGGATTCGACATCTCAGAGACAATGGCGTTCGGCGACGGCAGCAATGACATAGGGATGCTTAGAACGGCCGGAATAGGCGTGGCTATGGGTAATGCAGATCCGGAGGTGAAAGCAGCCGCCGATTATGTCACCACCGATGACACCGACCATGGAGTGATCAATGCCCTGCGACATTTCGGGCTTATAGAATAATGCATTAAATACCTTATAATTATCTGACAACAAGGCGTGCCGGTTTCGATCGGCACGCCTTGTTTACTTCCTTTAAATTAGACCTTGATTTTACACATCAAGGCGGATATCCCCCCTTGCAAGCATGATCACCGACACCACGGCCAGAACCGAAAGGATAAGGAAACAGAGAAATTCCTTTCTGCTGAATACACCTCCCACAATGCGATACGGATGAAGGATATCCCTTTTTCGTATATGACGGTTGGAATTCTGAGCACGAGCCACAATGAAGAATCCTGTACCGACAAGATAGAATATTGAAGTGACCATCAGGAGCCGGAAAGTGCCCGACCACATTATATATAGGCAGAAGAGAATCGCAGCGCCGGCAATCAGACGGTTTTGGATCTTTCCTCCCTTCAGGCGCTCCTCCCCTTTCGGGGTGCCGGCAAATTTCCATAGATAGAGTCCGCAGAAAAGATAAGGCGGGAGCACCATGAGGGCAGTGAGGTTGAGAGCTGCAACATAGATATTTTCAGCCGTTACCACCAGAAGCAGAAAACCGGTCATCACAATCGTGGCGGTCGCCATCCCGAACCAAGGCATCCCATGACGGTTTAGCCTCATGAACTGTCGAGGAAAAATCTTCACGGCGGCAGCCTCGTATGGAACCTGCGCACAAACGAGCGTCCACGCCACAAATCCACCGGTGAGCGACACTATAACGGAGGCTATCACAAACCATTTGGCCCAGACTCCTCCGCAGTGTTCAAGCACATACGCGAGCGAGGGATTGGGGAGCCCGGCCATAGCAGCACGGCTCATCACTCCATAACATAAAACAGACACAAGGATATATAGCGACAGGGCGAGCAGGAAGCCGGTAACAGTGGATCGACCCACATCTTTCGAACGTCGTGCCCTACCGGCCATCATCACGGCTCCTTCGATTCCTATGAAACTCCATATTGTGACCAGCATACAGGAGGAGAATTGCCTTTCAACACTCCCTATCCCCGACGAGGTATCATTCCCCCAGAAATCGGCCGAGAATATCCCAATACTGACACTTATCAGCAATATTCCGACTATCAGAACTATACAGGTGAATTTCAGAATAGAGAGAAGAGTATTGACAAAGGCGGCCGATCTCACTCCGCGAGATACGATTCCAAACATAATCCATACGAGTGCAGTCCCGAAAACAAATGTAAGCCAGGGATTATCGCGTAAGGGCGCCACAAACGACCCTACCGAGTCGTTGATCATCACCGCATAAGTTACATTACCCAATATCACGCATAGCCAATATCCCCAGGCCATGTTGAAACCGCAATAGCGTCCGAATCCCTCCTGAGCGTATTGATAGATACCGGCCTTGAGATCGGGACGCGCATCGGCAAGCCGCTTGAAGGTGACAACCAAGAAGAATATTCCCAACCCTGTGATAAGCCATGCAAGCACCACTGCACCCAAGGCGGCATTACGCGCAAGAGTCTGTGCAAGATTGAATATCGATCCCCCTATCACAGATCCGAACACTATACCTGTAAGACCCCAGAATCCCAACCTGTGCCTTATTCCTTTCTCCTCATTCATTATGACCTATGTTTTCTTTTTTACCCTATTTATAACGATTCTTCGACCATTATATTTTTAAAGTTGTTATTGAAGTAAGATATAGCATTTATAGAATCAACATGATGAATAATTCAAAGGAAATTCCGGTGCTTCTGCTCACCGGCTATCTTGGAAGTGGGAAAACCACTCTCCTCAATCATATACTCACCAATAAGAAAGGAATCCGTTTTGCCGTAATAGTAAACGACATAGGGGAGGTAAACATCGATGCCGATCTAATCCAGAAGGGAGGCATAGTGGGTCAGGACAATTCAGGCGATCTCGTGGCTCTTCAGAACGGGTGCATCTGCTGCACGCTTCAGATGGATCTCATTAAGCAGATCGATGATCTCCTCGCCACCGGACAGTTTGATTATATCGTGATCGAGGCTTCCGGAGTGTGCGAGCCGGCTCCTATCGCCCAGACCATCTGCCAGATGCAGCAGATGATTTCTCCCGATGGAGCCGTTGAGGAAAGACCGCGTCTCGACGCTATTGTCACTGTGGTTGATGCCCTGAGATTGCGCGATGAATTCGAATGTGGAGATGATCTTAAGAAAGAGGATATCGATGAAGAGGATATCGAAAATCTTATAATAGAGCAGATTGAATTCTGCAATATCATCCTGCTCAATAAAATCTCGGAAGTCTCCCCCAAGGAGGCCGCGCAAATCAAAAGCGTGATACGCGCTTTGCAACCCAAAGCTCGCATCATAGAGTGTGATTACTGTGATGTGCCGCTTGATGATATCATCGACACGCATCTGTTCGATTTCGAAGATGTGGCCACCTCCGCCACATGGGTTCAGAAAATAGAAGGTCCGGCGGAGGAACAGATGGAATCCCCGCATCATCATGATCATCATCACCATAATCATGACGAACACGAACATCCTCACTATAACCATGACGAACACGATCATCATCACCATGACCACAATCCGGATCATGGTGAGCCGGGGCATCATTGCGGAGAACATTGTCATCACCACCATCATCACGGTGAAGGAGAGGCTGAAGAATATGGTATCGGAACATTTGTTTATTTCCGTCGCCGCCCATTCGACTTTCATAAATTTGACCGTTTCGTGAATCTTCATTGGCCAAAGAATGTGATCCGCTGCAAGGGAGTGATCTATTTCAGTCATAACCGTGATATGTCGCTGCTCTTCGAGACGGCCGGCCGTCAGATCAACCTCAAGGAGGCAGGATATTGGTATGCCACCGCGCCTCAGGAGGAATTGGAGATAATGATGATGCGAGATCCCAATCTCCGCCGTGACTGGGACGAGGAATATGGCGACCGCATGATCAAGCTTGTATTCATCGGGCGAGATCTCGACCGCGAAAAGCTTTCCCGCGATCTTGATGACTGTTTAGCGTAATGAGAATTTCACATCAAAAATACCCTTTTCCTCTTTAAGAGGAAAAAAATTGGCAAAATCATCCCCTTCAAGAGGAAACTTTTTATAAAAAGTTTCCTCTTGAAGGGGATTTTTATTAATTTTACCTGTAAAATGGGAATTTATGATAGATGTGAACTTAATCGCATACATGGAGGAAGAATTGCGACATACCCCGCAGCAATTCCACCGATATATGTATGATAAAATTTTGTGGGAAGATCGTATGATCGGGATTGTAGGACCACGGGGAGTAGGGAAATCCACTATGGTAAAACAATATATACTCTCTTCTTCCGACAGGAAAAATTTTCTGTATGTATCTGCCGATCATACATATTTCTCATCCCGCTCCCTTGTCTCGCTTGCCGATGAATGGTCAAAAGAGGGAGGCAAAACTTTGGTGATTGATGAAATTCATAAATATCCGGAGTGGTCAAGAGAACTTAAACAGATATATGACACTCATCCGGGAATGAAAATAATTTTTACAGGGAGTTCCATTCTTGATATACATAAAGGAGTGGCCGACCTAAGTCGCCGTGCGCTTATATTTATGATGCAAGGTCTGTCCTTCCGGGAATATCTGATACTTGATAGAAACATTGAATTACCAATCTATTCATTAGAAGAAATACTTGCTAATAAGGTAGAAATACCTGTTGATTTTCATCCTCTCCCATTATTCAGGGATTATCTTAAAAGGGGTTACTACCCTTTTTTCTCACAACCGGGATATGAGATAAGGCTACAGCAAGTAGTCAATCAAACCATCGAAGGTGATATCCCTCAATATGCAGGAATGAATGTGGCTACCGGAAGAAAGTTAAAACAACTTCTGGTAATCCTTAGTCAATCTGCTCCTTATAAACCTAATATGACTAATCTCTGCACTGAACTTAAAGTAAGTAAGAATGATTTGCCTAATTATCTTGCCTATCTTGAAACGGCCGGTATGATTGGTCAATTGCGCGATGACACAGGGGGACTCAGGGGATTGGGAAAAGTAGAAAAAGTTTTCATAGATAATCCCAATCTAATGTACGCATTGGGGAACAGGGGAACCAACATTGGGAGCGTACGTGAAACATTCTTCTACAATCAGATGAGGGTAAGTCATGATGTCACTTCTTCAAAAATCACCGACTTCCGTATAGAGAAGAATATATTTGAAGTGGGAGGTGCCGGTAAAGGGAAAAAGCAATTGGAGGGTTTGAAAAACGGTTTTGTAATAAGGGATGACATTGAATATGGACATGCTAATTTTATCCCCCTCTGGCACTTTGGATTAAACTATTAATCCTACTTTCGTGAGTGGAAATTATTTTGAATCAAGATAGATCTGAATTTTATATTATTTAACAGAAGAACAGGGTATTAAATTTTATTGACAGGAGGACAGGAGAACAAGGGTAGCCTTTTCTGTCCTCTACTCTTAATCTTAAGATTATCTTTACTTTATAATTAGATTGCCCGGTCTATCCTACTCTTATCTATAGTTTTCAGTATAGAAACAATTTCATGCAATTATAAAGTCAGACTTTATAATTGCATGAAATTGTTATTTTAAAACGACCGAGGAAGGTATATAACCCTCCCGTTAGAAGTTGATAATACTTCTGTACCCCCGGATATTACTGCTAACCAATCTGGCGGGTATCAGATAAAATACTCATAGCCCTTGAAATATTCTGTAAGGCCTCATCCGAAACATAAAATTATAAGAGTGTGTTGCGTTTACTTACATTCACAATCGCAACCGAGTTGACTTTTTACGCTCTTCTTGAATGTCTCGAATTGAGGTGCGAATTCTGCGAAGAGAGCGTTGTCGGCATTTTTCTTGATAACATGGTGCATGAAGCGCATGGCAAGAACAAACTCCTTGGCATGTTTATCCTTGGCAAAGCCAAGAGATTTTGCTTTCTCCACCATAGCGGCGATGTCGTGATGACCACCGAAATTGAAGTTTAATACTTCGGCCATTTTTCCATCATTGGCCTCGATCATGTTTACATAATACGATTTCTTTTCCATAGTATAATAAATTAAGTTTGGGGTGGAAGATCAAGTATAAGATTAGATTCAATATCTTTTTCTCACCCTTCACTAATATAACAAACTCCCCGCATCACATATATATTAAATAATGATAAAGAAAGACATGAAATATTAAGACTCCATCCAATAAAATTTCAGGAAGTACGAAAGTATACTATTGAGATGTATGCGAGAATTCTTGCCGATTCCGAGGTGGGCGCAGCCCGGACAAATTCCTGCGCTCAGATACATCTCAATCCTTTTGATGGAATTATGATGAATCCGAGCGCAGGAACCTTTTGCCCTTAAGGGCGACGCTGAAATAGCAGGAATTGACGCAGAAGGGATCTGACAGGAGAACATGGAGACCGTTGCCGGAATTTTCAGGATATAAGACACATAATTGAATTATTCCGCGATTTCCGCTCCATTCAACCGCTGGGCGGTTCCCTTAGTTCCGTACTACTTTATTTCCCATAAGTTCAAAAACAATACAGCATCTGTAATTAAAGGTAGAGCAAAACAAATGGTGGCCTCGCCCACACATTTGCGTCATGGAGCTGAATGACTCACCAACAATTTGGTTCGATTTGGTTCGATTTAACCCCGATATTTGGAAAATAAATATAGAGAGCTTATCTTTGCACCAGAGTCAAAGAAGCCTCTTTTTTCCCTTCTCTCTTGACTGGCATTAAAATAATATGTATATTTGCTGATGACTCTCTTCGAGATGTCGGCAGATAGTCGAAAGAGAGACCTTTCCTTGCATAGAGATGCAGGGGAAAATAAATAAAGTGTGTTTACTACGCGCTCATTCTTGGCTTGTTGAGACCTGGAAAATCTTATTAGGAGACAAGAACAGCGGCAGCAGTTGACCAACGTTGGATAGACTATATCCGGCCGGTGCGGACGCGCGAGCGTCTGCTCTTGCCACATATACTCGACCTGCGTGAGGCTTCGATGCTGTTCGTTCTTCTCCAAAGGCAATTCCAGGGCCACAACAAGCAGAACGACCGGCAAGTATGGCTCTCACGCACTTTTTTTACTAACTTAACGCTGTTTAAGAGAGACTAAACAGACAAAAACATTTCATGAAAACCAGATTAACCTTACTCTTATTTTCTTTATTCTATTTTAGTATTCTTTTTGGAGAGGAAATAAAGAAACCAACGGTAATGATCTTACCAAGTGATAATTGGTGTACGCAACGGTATTTTACTCAATCATTTCACAATCAAGGAACAATAAGTAAAGTTTCCGACTATCAACGCGCCTTTGCCGAAGATATTGAACTTTCTCAAGTCATATCTAAAGTTGGAGGAGTTTTAACCGACATGGGGTATAGTCTTAAGGACGCTGAAATGGAGATTAAGTCTCTTAGTGTGAAGCAAGCTGAGGATAATGTTATGTCAAGTAAAACCTCTGGCGCAAACATTTCCGAAACTCCACTCGACGTGCTTAAACGTCGTATGAAATCAGATATCGTTATTCAGTTATGGTGGAATATTACTAAAGATCCGGCTGGAAAGATAGTTTCATTTACCCTTGAAGCATTTGATTCCTATACTAATAAACGCATAGCTACGGCTACCGGCAATTCCAATCCAACAACTGCACCGGTCCCTGTCGCATTGGAAGAAGCTATCAAGAAAAATATAAAAGAATTTGATAATCAACTTGACAAATGGTATGCCGACCAAAAGAAGCATGGAAGAGAGATTGCATTAACAGTGCGTTGTTGGGATAATTGGGACAATGACTTGGAAACAGAATATAATGGTGAGGAACTGACCGATATTATTCAGGATTGGTTGCGTGATAACACTGTTAACGGAAGCTTTAACCTCAGTGATGGCACAGAGTCATTCGCTCAATTTGAGCAGGTCCGTATTCCTTTAAAGGACAAGAATGGGAAGGCAATGGATGCAAGGGCATTTGCTACAGCGTTACGCAAGTATTTGCAAAAATCTCCCTATGATATTACTTCAAAAGTTGTTATACGTGGCCTTGGTGAGGCGATCTTAATTTTAGGAGAAAAATGATAAAAAATATTTTAATGATTGCACTCTCTATATGTAGTTATATAGGAGTTCAAGCAGCCGAAATATCAGGAAAAATATCTTATTTTCCTGTTGTTACAGGCGATATGCCTGAAGCCTCACGAAAATTTTTAGTTTCAAAAATGGAACAGGCACTGACTCAAAATGGATATGGGACATTAAATAGAACCGACCGTTTTGTATTACTTGCCAAATGTAATGTTTTGCAAAAGGATGTGACTCCAACTACTCCCCCTCGCATTTCTCAGAAAGTGGAAGTTACATTTATTCTCGGAGATGCTGTGGAGAATAAAACATACGCTTCCGCTAGTATTGAATTGTCGGGTATAGGAATTAACGAGACTAAAGCGTGGCAAACTGCCCTTAACGTCTTAAAACCTGCAAATCCGATTTTTAAAGAAATGCTTGGTGAGGCGTCTAATAAGATTGAAGCTTATTATTCAGAGCATTGTGAGAGCATAATCTCTAAGGCCCGCACGCTTGCTTCGACAGGCAAGAGTGAAGAAGCTATAGCCAGTCTTATGGCTATTCCTGACATTTGCAATACCTGTTATGAAAAATCAATGGAGGTAGCTTGTGAAATATATCAGAATATGATTGATGCAGAAGGCGAATCATTACTTTCAAAAGCAAAAAATGCATGGTTAGTCTCGTCTGATGAAAAAGGGGCTGAGCTTGCTATGACATATCTTAATGAGATTCCGGTTGCCTCCTCAGCATTTGCAGAAGCAGAAACTTTTGCTAAAAGAATATCCAAGGAATTATCCGATGAAAAAGAGAGACAATGGCAATTTAAACTTCAGCAATATAATGATGAAAAAGAATTCCGCAATCGCGAGCAAGCGAATCGCCATTCCTATTCTATGGCTACTATCGCAGCAGCACGCTCAGTCGGTGAAAAATGGGCACAAAATCAACCCCAGACAAAAGTATATCTAAAATGGTAGGTAGCTTCAGAAGAATATCCATGTGTATATAATTTAAATTTCAAGATGAAAAAAATATTATACGTAGTAATTATATCATTAGCTTTTATGAGTTCATTATCCATGAAAGCTCAAAGTTATAATCAGGAAAAGACAGCGTTGACAAACTTTCTCGTGAGGTTGTATGAAAATGCCCCATTTGATGGAGTTAAAGCAGTTGAGGATTATGATAATTCCTATCTAATGTCGGTAGTTAAACTTGACAAAAAGAAGTATAATTCAGATTCGGTTCTAAACAGAGTTGCCTCAGTTAAGGCCATGTCTCAAGCCTCAAGATATCTTAATGGTGCGAATATTTCTTCAGAAATGATTATCCATACTTCTGAGAAATCTAATGGCTGTTTTGATACTGAAATTATTGAGAATATTAGGGAGAATTCTTCCGGTTATGTGAATATGCTGGAACAACTCACAAATTTTCAAGCCGATGATGGAGAATGGGTCTTCATATTTCTATCTCCCCTTTCTATAAAATAAACTTTAACTAAATGACATAATATTATGAATAGAACTATTAAACTTTTAATTTATCTCGTTTCTTTTCTTTGCACTCTAAGTGTTAAAGCAGCAAATAATAATGATGATGTAACCCTTGTGGTTACATCTGAAGGTAGAAATAAGGATGAAGCTGTTAAGAATGCTTTGCGTTCTGCGATTGAGCAAACCTATGGAGTATTCGTTTCTTCAGACACCCAAATTCTAAACGATAAGTTAGTTAAAGATGAGATTGCAACACTCTCTTCCGGTAATATAAAGAAATATCGTGAAATTGCTTATTCCGTTCTCCCCAATGGTGAATCTTCTGTAACTTTGGAAGCAACTGTAAGCATCGGGAAATTGGTTTCTTATGCTAAAAGTAAGGGTGCTACCTGTGAATTTGATGGTGCCACTTTTGGATATAATCTTCAACTGGAGGAACTATATGAAGAAAATGAAAAGACAGCTCTTAAGAATCTTGAAACAATGATTCTAAATAATCTTCCATATATATACAACGCAAAGATTAATGTAGAACCCGGAAAAGAAAGAAGAGATTATTCTACCAAAAAAATTACAGGGTACGAGATGGATGCCACTATTGAATTCGAGGCAAATTCCAATGCAAAAGCTTTTTGGGATGCTGTGAAGAGTACGTTAGAATCTATTTCATTAAGGGATACACCAACCAGGGAAGAAGACTTGTATAATACTCATAAAATTCTAGTCATGCAATATCAACCTTCTTCAATTCCAGGTAATGATTACACTCCCTGGGATATAAACACATATTATTACCCCTTGGCTACTGTTTGTAAAAATTATGGTTGGGCCGCTTCCAATCCGTATGACGATCCAGGAGATAATGCAACAAAAGATCTTCGAAACACAGCTGTTTGCTTTACTCGAACTTACATAGGTCCTTGGGAAGAATCTCTTCGACAAGAGATTAGAGAGTTATTAGACATTTCTATAATAACATTAGATGGAACAACGATAAAAAATTTATATATTAATCCTAATATCTTTTCAACTCCTTACTCAATTATCGATTCTCGCAACAATTCAAAAAAAATTATAATTTTTCCTAAGAAATTTCGAATTGAGACATCATTTTATATGTCAAAAGAAGAAATTTCCCGATGTAAAGGATTTGAAGTGCAAGGTTTGGGTAACGATTAATAGCGAGCCTATATTAAAAAGTAAGGTTTATATTAATGTGATACGAGATAATGAAGTTTAAATAACTTCATTATCTCAGATATAATAATTTCATTAAAAAATACTTATGAACATAAAAAATATACCGCTTCACCTGTCTCACAAGCCGGTAATAGGAGTAGACTATGGTGAAGTAGATAATAATTCAGGTGCCGGCGACGCGAAATTTCTTTCAATAGGTCATTCCACCTGGGACTACGACGATATCTCAATGAAGATATTCCGTATGGGTGATGAAAAATGGTCAAGACAAAGTGAGGAACTTCCTTTATGGAGAGTTCTTGATTTAGCCCTACTTCTTGTAGCGCGCCTTACTAACCAGAAGAGTTCCTTAAAGGAGGAGGTTGTGGATGAAGAATCTGAGCAAGAACTAAACGATTTTCTCAAAGATAATGCATCCTTATATTCGCCACGTATTCAAGAGATGGAAAATTTGCTAAAAACCTTTTATGATCAGAAAAAAGCATCAAATACTCCTAATGTATTTGATTTTGCCACTTCTGAACTTAGTCAAGATGCCATGTTATGTTATATTTTCAAGTGGGCGGATGATTCCTACTTGGAGCATGACAAGGAATTATGTGCAGTCGCTAAAGAATTGCTCTCTATTTTTTCGGGTATTCCTGCCGAAGAGATTCATCAAGTAAAAGTTGGTAAACAATGGAAGAATATAGATGTATGGGTGGAAATTAATGATGATGTCTTCTTAATTGTGGAAGATAAAACCTCATCGTCTATTCACGATGACCAACTGGAACGATATAAGGAAACTGTAAAAGATGAATATGGGGATAAGAGACGTTGTTCTTTTGCCTATTTCAAATTAGAAAATGAACCGAATAGTACGCTTAAACAGATTGAAGGAACAGGATACAAAGTCATAACAAGGAAGGATCTTATATCTATTCTAAACCACTATCTTATAGGTGGAGAAGATACATTGATAAAGCAGTTCACGAATCATCTGACATACGTTGAGGAAGAAACACAAAAGTATTTGTATATTCCTGTAGAGGATTGGAGTTATTATCAGTGGCAGGGATTCTTCAAACGCTTAGAAGAGGATTTGGCAATTGAATCCTGGGGATATGTGGCAAATCCGAATGGTGGTTTTATGGGGATGTGGTGGCATTTTATAGACTTTAAGGAAGATGATGTTCAGATGTATCTGCAATTTGAAGAGAAAAAAATTTGCATAAAGATTTATTTTGGGGGAGAAAGAAATAATAGATCAGAAATTCGTAATAAGTATTTTCATCAATTAATGAACGAAGCTAAGAGGGCACATCTACATTTAGATAGGCCTGAAAGATTTGGGACAGGAACCTACATGACAATTGGAATCATACCTTCCGAAGAAATTTTTGGAGAAGACCAATTGGATATTAAAATACTTATATCCACCTTACGTCAGTACGAGAAGCTAATAGATTCTTGTAGGAATAATAATTCATCCAAACTGAATATTGATTAATTTTAAGTCAAAGGAAAATAAAGAGCATGAATAGAATCTTTTATTTTTTTATTACACTGATATTCTTTTCATTTAGCATCAGTTGTGCTCATGATTCGAAGAAAAATGATGGTGGTGACACTATCGTTAATGACTCGATAACAACAGATTCAGTGGCTATTGACTCTGTGATTAATGATTCAGGAGCTTTGTCGGAATCCGACACTGTCGTTGCATTGGATTCGGCACAAATCGAAAAACGAGTTAAGGAGATTTGGTTCAAACTGCGTCCGGAAGGAGATTCTGCCAAAAATCCTGCAATTCCTGTTTTATCATCTTCTTTAAGACCATTATACGAAAAAGTGTATGGTGCATATCTAAAAGCATTTGAGGAGGGAAATGAAGAAGTAGGTATGGGATTAGCGGAAATTATTTATGGCACATGGGGTGCCACTGAGCCTGACCCCAAAGGTAAGTTCAAATTTAGGAATATCGAAAGCTTATCAAAAAATAGAGTAAGAGTCAAACTTACTTATTATAACTATTCCTCTCCGGAAAATCATCAGTTGGAACTGAAATATGACAATGGGAAATGGATGCTCGATGAATTTGATGATTTTAGAGAATACTTGACTAACGCCATAAAGGATCCGGATTTCGCTCCATATTTTAAAAAGAAAACTCGATAACAAAGCAATCAAACTAAATTCTACTCCCACTAATTTCCATTTAATTTTCCTGAACTTTTCTCCCTTTCCTGATGTTATAATTACAGAAAGTAAAATTCGTTTCATGATGTTAGGTTAGTTTGAAA
>CAMWUJ010000002.1 GCA_947177405.1 uncultured Porphyromonadaceae bacterium
TTGAAGATCAATATATTTAAAATTTTTTAATCGTGCAAATGTACGACTTCAATATATGATTGAGTGCAAAAACAGTGAACAGATCCAGAAGCGAGTGTGTTTATCTGTTATGGAGGATGATAATATAATAGAGATAGAAAGGGCTTTGCACGTAAATAAAATAATAGAAAGCCATATCATGGCTATTGTCCATGCATTGTTATGGGTGACGGCGCTGAGTTTTGCAGCTTTTTTTCATTTGTCTGAATCTTTCAGTCATGACCAGGCTTTATTGTTATCAACACTATCGGCTTATATTGCATACCTGTGTGAGAGTGTTTTGGGTACTGTGAAAGAGGCTGCGGCTTCCACAATGTATGAACTTGATTTCAGAAAGGCCGGCTTATGGAAATGGATAGCTCTCAACATTGTGGTGAATACACTCCTGAGCCTACTTTTTCTATCTAATCCTTCGTGGATTTATTTAGTCTTAATAATTCTTACCGCCGGTTGGCAAAAATTTATGGATGGAAGGATACCACCTCGACTTCACGCCACCGCCAAGCCATTGGTAGTAGCAAATAAGAATAAGTGAATATGAGTTCTATTTCACCATATATACCTTTAGTATTGGGAATTATAGCGGGTTCTTTATTCCTAATAATTTTTATCATAGCTTGGGTAATTACCATGCGTAACCGACGATTGATACGAAAATATTCGGGATATAAAAAGGAAGATTCGGATAAGACTAAATAATTTGTTTACTGCTTAGAAATTTTAATAGCGATTATATAATAACGATGTAAAAATTTAATATATAAAATTCAGATCACATGGAAAACCAACCGTCAATGTTTTGCTATCAGTGTCAGGAAACAGCAAAGGGATCAGGATGTACTCTTAGAGGAGTATGCGGCAAACTGCCTGAAACCTCGGGAAGAATGGATCTTCTCCTTTATGCCACTCGTGGAATAGCGATCTTAAATGATCTTCTCCGCAAACATGGAAAAGCAGACAGAAAGGCAAGTCATCAAATTATTGACGCATTGTTCACAACCATCACCAATGCAAATTTTGATAATCCCTCGCTTGATGATTTTATTCGCCGTGCTTTCCAAATGAAACGCGAGCTTAAGAAAAAATGTGAGGAACTCGGTATCACTGTTCCTGATGTTCCTGAAGTGACTCTCGAAGCAGAGCCGGATGATTATAAGGAACTTGAATCAGTCACCGGCGTGCTTGCGGAGACTGATCCTGACAAGCGTGGGCTGAAGCAACTTGCCATATATGGTGCGAAAGGCGCGGCAGCCTATACCCGACATGCAGCTAATCTTAAATATGAGGATGAGGAAGTATATAAATATATCGAGGAAGTTCTCAAGGAAGTGAGCCGTCAGGATATAACAGTTGATGAATTATTGAAAACGGTTTTATATATGGGTGAGGGTGGCGTAAAGGCTATGGCACTTCTTGACTCAGCCAATACCGGCACCTATGGAAACCCTGAAATCACAAAGGTGGATATCGGTGTGCGTAAAAATCCTGGTATCCTTATTTCCGGTCATGATCTGCATGATCTGGAGGAGCTGCTCGAACAAACTGCCGGAACAGGTGTGGATGTCTATACTCATTCAGAAATGCTTCCCGGACAGTATTATCCATTCTTTAAGAAATATCCTCATTTTGCTGGAAACTATGGTAATGCCTGGTGGAAGCAGATTGATGAATTCGAGACATTTAATGGCTGCTTCGTGTTTACATCAAACTGCATAGTTCCTCCACGTCCGAAGACCACCTACATGGATCGTGTATATACACTCGGAGTTGTCGCTATGCCCGGCACCACACATATCGAAGCTGATTCCGAGGGACGCCACGACTTCTCAGCTGTGATCGAGAAAGCAAAAACGTGTCAGCCTCCTGTGGAAATTGAACATGGCGAGATTGTGGGTGGTTTCGCACACCATCAGGTGATTGAGCTTGCTCCAAAGATTGTTGACCTTATTGAGCGAGGCAAAATACGCAAATTCGTGGTCATGGCAGGTTGTGACGGTCGTATGCCTTCAAGAAGCTATTACACGGAGTTTGCCAAGGCATTGCCTGAGGATTGCGTGATTCTCACTGCCGGATGTGCAAAGTATCGTTATAACAAACTGCCGCTTGGTGATATAGAGGGAGTGCCGCGTGTGCTTGATGCAGGCCAGTGTAACGATTCTTATTCCCTTGTAAGAATCGCATTGGCCCTTAAGGATGCTTTTAAAGTTGATAGTATCAACGACCTCCCGATTGTGTTCAATATTGCATGGTATGAGCAGAAAGCAGTTATAGTCCTTCTCGCTCTTCTCTATCTCGGAGTTCAGAATATCCATACCGGTCCGACTCTTCCTGCATTCTTCACTCCCGACATTCTGAAAGTGCTTAAGGAAAAATTCGGAATCGGAACCATCTCAACAGTGGAAAACGATATAGCTACGTTGATAAACAATTGATTTATAGATATTGAAGTTGTTTAAACTTATTTTTTATTAACAATTGCGAGATATTTGGCTCGTCCTTTTCTATATTTGGAAACTCGCCGATTTTCAATTTTGAGCTGATTTTGGTTCTCGAAGAGGCGCAACCTCTCGGTTGGTGCCGATGAGAGAGACAAAAGCAGCCCAAAAGATCCGCAAGGGTTAATAAAAGAAGGTAAAAACAATTTCATATTAACATTCGTAAATAAGTTTAAACAACTTCATTGTATAGACACAAGAGTACCACCTCATTCTGAAAAAAAATTCATAAATTTCAGAATGAGGTGTTGTATTTGATAATCAGACTTATATTTTGTAAATTTACATCTGAAATCAATAAGAAGAAAATGAAACCATCACTTGAAAAAATGAATTGGTTCAATGAGCCTGCGGATTGGAAAATTTCCGGAGGTGAATTGGAGATGTTTGTCACAGCCAAAACTGATTACTGGAGAATATCCCATTATGGCTTTACAGTGGACGACGCGCCGTTCTATTACACCGAGCAAGGAGGAGAGTTTGAGGCAAAACTTAAAATCCGGGGAGAGTATAAAGAGCGTTTCGACCAGGCAGGTATGATGATTAGGCTTGATCATAAGAATTATATCAAAACAGGAATAGAATATGTGGATGGAAAATATAATTTGAGTGTGGTAGTTACACATGAAACATCCGATTGGAGCGTTATCGAACTTGATACTCCCGTTGATGCAATCTGGATCAAAGCTGTACGTCGCCTTGATGCGATCGAGATTTTCTATTCCTTTGACGACAAGGAATACAGGATGATGCGCAATGCATGGATGGAGGCGAATCATCCTTTGAAGGTAGGAATGTTCGGGGCATCCCCTGACGGAAACGGATTCAAAGCTTCATTCTCGGACTTTGAAGTCTGTCACCTTCCCGATGCGCGTCGCACTCTGTGGTTGGAGAACAACAAGTGATAAATAAACGAATATGTTAGGACCCCATTCAACATAAATAGGTTGAATGGGTTTTATTACCCAATGAAGAATATAATTAAAATCGCGACTTATAGGTCACCATGTGGAGATCTTTTGTTGGGAGCTATTGATAAATGGTTGTGTCTGTGCGACTGGAAGGAAAGCGGTCATCATAAAAGAATGATTGGAAGGCTTTTGAAACATTTTGATGTGGAGATTCAGGAAGGTGGTAATTATGTGATTGATATGGCTCAAGGTCAGCTCGACGAATATTTCGGAAACAGGAGAAAGGTTTTCACTGTGCCCCTGCTACCTGTAGGAACAGAATTTCAGAAAAAAGTTTGGGATGGTCTGGCCACCATACCTTTTGGAGAAACACTCTCTTATCAGAAGATGGCACAGAGACTTGGAATGGATAATTCAGTTAGAGCATTGGCTAACGCTAATGGTGCCAATGCTCTCTCTATTTTTATACCATGTCACAGAGTGATAGGAAGCGATGGAAAACTCACAGGCTATGCCGGAGGCATTGATACGAAAAGATACCTTCTTAATCTGGAGAAGGGATCAAGACCTCTCTTTTGAATCTTTTTTTCAGATTGTGAAAGAGGAGAAAGATGAGGAGAGTGAGTCGAAAGAAATCAGGCGATCGGAATCAGATCCCGGAAGGTGTGTAATGATTTTAAGAATTTCCGTAGCCTGAATGGATCCCACAATTCCCGGTACCGGGCTGAATACTCCAAGAGAGGAAGGAGTCGGTTCCTGCTGAGTGGAAACAGGAAAAATATCCGAATACTCCATTCCTCCGGTTCTGAATACAATAACCTGACCATTGTATTCCTTAACTCCTCCTACTACCACAGGCATGGCCGCCTTTCGTCCGGCAGAGACAACAATCTCCTTTGTGGCCCGATTATCAGAACATTCAGCCACTATTGTCATATTATTTAGGAAATGACAGATGTTACTATTGGTGATCGAGTCGGAAAATATCTCAACATTTGTTTCACTATTCAGGGCTCTTATCCTTTTGGCCAGTCGTTCAGCCTTGGAAAGTCCAACCTCATGTTCGGAGAAAAACACCTGACGCTGAAGATTATGCAGTGCCACCTTGTCGAAGTCTGCAATTCGTAACTGACCAATCCCGGCTGCAGCAAGATAGATAGCCACCACCGATCCCAAAGCTCCGCATCCTACAACGGCTACAGAAGCGTCTTTTAATGATGCCTGAGTGTTCGAATCCCACCCCTTAAGCGCCAGATTTCTCACATACCTGTCCATAAAAGTTAATTGATTATTAATCCTATTACTATTATTAATCCTATCACTGGAGACATACATCCCAGTCTTTCCATACCGGTTCATAACCATTCCTCCGAATAGCCTCCACCACAGCACGAGGAGATCGGGAATCGGTCACCTCAAATTGCTCCAGAGCCTCGTTGGCTGAAGAGTATCCTCCCGGTTCCGTGCGACTTCCTGCGCTCATTGAAGTTACCCCCAGGCGCATCATATTATCGCGGAATTCAGGATTCTCACGTGTAGAGTAAGATATATCCACATCATGGTCGAAGATACGGAATGCAAAAGTGAGTTGTGCCAGATCCCGGTCAGATACAACATAATTTGGTTGGTATCCGCTCTCGGAAGGACATAATCGGGGGAAATTCACGCTATATCTTGTTTTCCAGTAATGTTTCTGAAGATAACGAAGGTGGTGAGCCATCATTGTCACATCTGTTCGCCATTCTTCAAGGCCAAGGAGTACTCCCATCCCGATTTTATGAATACCTGCCTGACCCATCCGGTCAAAGCCGTTCAGACGCCAATGGTAAAGAGATTTCATTCCTCTCGGATGATATTTCCGATAGTTGGCCTCATTATATGTCTCTTGAAAACATACCACACCGTATAATCCTGCTTCAGCTAATCTCCGGTATTCTTCTGTTTTTAAAGGTTGCACTTCCAAGGATACATTGTTAAAATATCCGTGTGCAAGCCTGATTGCATCTCTGAAATATTTCTCACCGCATAAAGAGGGAAACTCACCGCTCACCATAAGCAGATTATCGAAGTTTCCCAGTCGTTTTATAGCCTGAAATTCCTTCTCAATCCTATCGGGGGTGAGCACAGTGCGTGTGAAATCATTGGCATGGTTAAAGCCGCAATACACACAAGCATTCGCGCACGCATTGGAGAGATATAAAGGGATATAAAGCGATATTGTCTTTCCGAAACGTTCGAGGGTGAACCGATGACTCAATTCGGCCATCTTTTCAAGATATGGCGTGGCTGCCGGAGAAATCAAGATTCCGAATTCCTCGGGGGATAGGGGAGAGGTGTTCCTTTCAGCCTTATTCAGAACTCTGCGCACATCCTCATCGGTAGCCGCCATTATCATGCTTCCGGTATCATTCCAGTCATGGCGGGTGGTGATGATATCTGCGAACCCTTTTGAGTTTTCAGGAGTTTCTTTTTGCATTTCAGTCATTCTTCATGCATTTGTTATTGATATTTTGGGATATTCTCATCGCGCAGAAATTTGGTCCACACATCGTGCAGAATTTATCATCAGAATTTCCGGCTCCTTGTCGTGACTCCACATAGAATCTCTTGGCTTTCTCAGGGTCGAGCGAAAGATTGAATTGGTCTTTCCAACGGAAATCGAAACGAGCCTTGCTTAATGCATTATCCCTTACATCGGCACCCGGCAAACCTTTGGCAAGATCAGCGGCATGGGCAGCTATTTTATAAGCAATCACTCCTTCTCTCACATCTTCAAGTGTGGGGAGCGATAAATGTTCCTTAGGCGTGACATAGCAAATCATTGCGGTTCCAAGCCATGCAATACGTGCGGCTCCGATAGCCGATGTGATATGGTCGTAGGCCGGAGCGATATCAGTGGTAAGTGGCCCCAAGGTGTAGAAAGGAGCGCCATGACATTTCTCTCTCTGACGGCTTATATTCTCATCAATCTTATTCATAGGCACGTGACCGGGCCCTTCTATCAATACCTGCACATCATGACTCCATGCTTTTTGTGTCAATTCACCTAACACATCCAGCTCCAGAAATTGAGCTTCATCGTTGGCATCATGAATAGATCCGGGTCTCATACCATCGCCAAGAGATATGGCAACATCATATTTATTCAGAATTTCACAGATTTCATCGAAATGGGTGTAGAGAAAACTTTCCTGATTATGAATAATTGTCCATTCAGACATTATTGATCCTCCCCTCGAAACGCATCCTGTGAGTCGTTTGGAAATCAGAGGAGCATGGGCTTTAAGAACCCCGGCATGAATTGTGAAATAATCCACCCCTTGTTCACATTGTTCGATTAGTGTGTCACGATAGATTTCCCAAGTTAGAAGCTCCACATTTCCGTTCACTTTTTCCAATGCCTGATAGATTGGGACAGTTCCGACCGGCACCGGGCAATTACGAATTATCCATTCCCTTGTTTCGTGGATATTCTCGCCTGTGGAGAGATCCATAAGAGTATCGCCTCCCCAATAGCAGCTCCACACTGCTTTTGCCACCTCTTCCTCAATCCCTGATGAGAGTGCGGAATTGCCAATGTTGGTATTGAGTTTTACAGCAAATTTCTCTCCAATCACCATCGGTTCCGCTTCGGGATGATTTATATTTGCGGCTATAACAGCTCGTCCGGACGCTACTTCATCGCGTACAAATTCAGGGGTAATATATGAGTCTATTCCAAGTTCCTGATTATTCATGTTCTCCCGAATGGCAGCATATTCCATTTCAGGGGTAATTATCCCTTGTCTGGCATAAGCCATCTGAGTGACATGTTTCCCTTTTTTTGCTACATGCGGTCGTACCTTATTAGGGAACCGAATTGCATCAAGTGTCTTGTTGTCGCGGCGTTTGCGTCCGTACTCCGAGGAGAGGTCCGAAAGTTCCTCGGTGTCGCCTCTTTCCAAAACCCATTTCCTTCGCAAGCGTGGCAACCCCTTCTGAAGGTCAATCTTATACTCAGGATCAGTATAGGGGCCGCTGGTATCATATACCACTACCGGATCATTAGGATATTCCACCCTTTTCCCTTCTTCAATTTTAACAGTAGGGTAGAGGTTGATTTTGCGCATCGCAACCCTGATTTCAGGGTGAATTTTACCGGGCACATATATTTTTTCCGAATTAGGATAGGCTGAAAGATCAATGTTCTCTATCTTCATGATTTTTAGATTTACGTGGGATAATATTCTTAAAGATTATTTAGGAAAGAAGTCAGCTCGCTGGATGCAACTGCTGAATCAGATTTGCTTCCCGGACCTGCAAGACGGGCTTTTCTTCCGGCCTCTACAGCCAATCTAAAAGCCACCGCCATTTCGACAGGATTCCGGGCAATAGCGATGGCTGTATTGACCAGCACTGCATCTGCACCCATCTCCATAGCCGCTGCTGCATGGGATGGAACACCCAATCCTGCGTCGATTATTACAGGGAGATTGCTTTGTTCTATGATTATTTCCAGGAAGTCTTTGGTGAGAAGTCCGCGGTTAGTGCCTATTGGAGCGCCCAACGGCATGACAGCCGATGCTCCGGCGTCCTCCAGACGTTTGCACAACACCGGATCTGCCTGTATATAGGGAAGCACCACAAATCCGAGGCCGGCGAGACGTTCCGTGGCTTTCAATGTTTCCACAGGGTCGGGTAAAAGATATTTAGGATCGGGATGTATCTCAAGCTTTATGAAATCGGTGTGAAATATCTCACGGCTCATCTGAGCTGAGAGTACTGCCTCATCAGCATTACGAACCCCGGAAGTATTGGGAAGAAGCTGCACGTTCTCACGGTTAATATGAGTCAGCATATCATCGGTAGCTTCATTCAGAAGATTCACTCTCTTCATTGCCACTGTTATCATCTCGGATTCAGAGGCAAGCACTGCCTCAAGCATAGTATCGGGTGAGGAGAATTTTCCTGTCCCTACGAAAAGGCGGGACTTAAATTCACGACCTCCGATGATCAGACTATCATTTTCCATTCAAGATATCTATTAACTGTTTAGTTTGTTTATAAGGATTTTCTGACTGAGTAATTATAGAACTTACAGCGATGCCGGCTGCTCCGGTTTTTAGAATTGCCGGAATATCATTGGGCCTTATCCCTCCTATAGCGACCCATTCACGATCAATCAGTGCACTGAGTTGTTTATAACCATCTAATCCCAATATCGGTGATAGATTCTTCTTTGTTGATGTGAATCGGTATGGCCCCACGCCATAATAGTCGGGAGGATCAATGCGGGAGGATATAATTTGGTCGGGGGTGTTGACAGTAAGGCCGATAATCTTCTCAGGTGTAATTTCTTCTCTTGCTTCCCTGATGGAAATATCGTTCTGACCTAAATGGACGCCATGACAATAATTTGAAAGCTTATAGTGGTCGTCCACAATAAGAGTGGCCCCCGCTTCTTGGCATTTTGGCAGGAGGCGGATCAGTGCCTCCTTTATTTCCTCCTCATCCGTTTCTTTCATCCTTACCTGTATCCAGCGACATCCTGCCGAAAGAACAATCTCGGCTTGTCGCACTGTCTCTTCCACATCTCGGCCGTTTGTAATAAACTGTAGCGAAATATTTCTCAATCTCAGATATTTCAAAAACTTATCGACCCCATTAGGTGTAGTCCAGATATCACCCAGAAGTGCAGACCCTCTAAAGCCGGCAGCCTTTACCTCCTTGATATTTTTAAGTGTGATACCTCCTAAGGCTATCACTCTGGAAAGATCTTTTTTTGAAAGAGTCTCTATTGAAAAATTTGACATATATCCCTGTTTGGAGATAGAATTGAAAATAGGGGAGAGCGTTGTGAAGGATAGATGTCTGTTTTCTTCAGTCTCTTTAAGTGAATGGCAACTTTTGGAGATTGGGACATTTTTAAATGACGATTCTATCAATTCATTTCGAGAGTTGAATTGAATACCACAACCGTATTTCTCAGCAAGGTCATAATGATCATGAAGATATATCTTATGCTGATGACGAAGCGGAATACTGTCAAGAATAGCCTCGAAATGGTTACGGTCATACCCCGGACGGCGAAGATGCAGCACATCGAGCCCGGCGTTTAGAAACTCGTTAATCAGTTTTACCTCATCATCAGCCGGATTCTCTGGAGTAAAGAGATGTATATCGAATCTATCCTCCATACGCTGCTCCAATGATTATTATATCGTCACCATCTTTAAGAATATGATTCTCATGAGAAGATGCAGCTACGATTTTACCATTCACGGCTACTGCGCAACTCATCCCGGAAATTCCGATATGATTTTTAAGATTATCTACAGTGGAATGGTCCGGAATAACTGTTTCAGTGGAATTTAAAGTAATTTTCATAAGTATGAATTTGTAAACATATGATTTAAAGGGCCGTGTCCTTCCCTTTCTCCTATTTTGTAATCTGCACCTGCTTTCAGCGCTTTCTGCAGGTAATCTATTCCATGTCCTACAGCTTCAGTGAGGTTAAAACCTAAGGCAAGAAAAGAGGCTATGGCGGAGGATAAGGTGCACCCTGTGCCATGTGTATTCTTTGTATGGATTTTAGGGTGTGAAAAGCGGGTGACCAGTGGGCGATCTTGACTTTGTAGTATTAGAATATCTGTAAGAGTTTCGCTCGCCAAGTGCCCGCCTTTGATTAATATGGAAGAAAGTCTATAATTTCGACAGATGAGTTTTCCGACATCTTCTGCTTCATGCAGATTAGATATTTTACGCCCCGATAACAATTCAGCTTCGTCAATATTGGGAGTGAGCAGAGAGGATGCGGGAATGATACTGTCGAGAATTACGGGAAGTGTTTCAGATTGAGAAAGATCATGACCGGAAGAAGAGCGCAAAACGGGATCATAAACTATATTTCTGTAATTCCCTTTTTTAAGAAAATCAGCAATGACAAGAGCACAGTCCTTGTCAGGAATCATGCCGATTTTTATAGCATCAGGACTCGTTTCTTCCGTTATCGCTGAAAGTTGTTCAAGAAGTATTTCCGGACTTACAGGATTGATCCCTGAGACGCCACGGGAATTCTGTGCGGTAACAGCGGTTACGGCTGTGAAAGCATAGACTCCCAAAGAGGAAGCTGTCTTTAGATCAGCCTGAATACCGGCTCCCGATGAGGAATCCGAACCGGCGATAGTGAGTATTGTTGGGTATTTCAAGGACATAAAAAAACGTTCTGCGGGGTACGATTAACCACGAAGAACGATATACGAACTAACGTCCACAATCCGATCGGCAGCATTACCTGCCCACGTTCAATGGGTATAATCTCAGCCGGACTGTTTGTCCAGGCACCCCTATGTTTATTTTCACTGCAAAAGTAGTTTTTTTATTTTAAAAGGCAAATTTTTTCTCAAATATATTGAAATTTTCTAATGAAGTTTAAACATTATCAGGCTTTCAAAACCTGCTCCACAACCACCGCATTATTATGTTCATGGTCGCGGGAGGAATAAAGAAGTGTTACCTTCGGTTTGTCTGCAATTTCTTTTTTCAAGGCTTCGAACGATTGATTATTTTTCAATTCCTGTTTATATTTTTCACAAAATTCATTCCAGCGATTTTCGGGATCCTGATGAAACCATTCCCTGAGTTCTGTGGATGGAGCTATCGCCTTATCCCATGAATCATAATGGAAAGTTTCATGAGAAAGACCTCGGGGCCATAGCCTGTCGATATAGATGCGATATCCATCATCGGGAGACATCGGATCATAAGCACGTTTTATTTCAATTATCTGTGACATGATTACATGATTTTTATAAAATTACAACAAAATATTATAGTATTTGTTGTGAAGATATACCCATCTTACGATCTCCTATTGCCACATAAGATTTGGCTTTTAAGTAAGTGTTCAAAATTAATTTATACTATATGCGAGCTTATTTTTTAGACGATTTAGGCGCGGAGCGAAGGAGCATAGCGAGCTATGTGACTGAGCGACAAGTCAAAATCGGCAAAAAAGAAGCCGCAGATAGTATAAAAGATTAAATAAACACTTACTATCGTTTAATTTTGAATACTTACTTATCATGAGATTTAATTCGAAATAATAAAAATATGAATTTTGAAAGTTTTAAGAAATTGGTAGAATCCACAAGAAGTATCCGACGATTTGATGAGAGTCGGCGCATAGGACGCGATACATTGGAGAATCTTGTGGAGTTGACCCGTTTTTGTGCTTCCGGTAGAAATGCCCAACCGTTAAGATATGTACTCATTGACTCGGAAGAGGAATGTGAGCAAATATTTCCACTTCTAAAATGGGCAGGATATTTTAAAGAATGGGATGGTCCGGAAAAAGGGGAGCGTCCGGTAGCCTATCTCGTTCAGTGTATCGATACAAAATATGGTGCTGACTGTCTATGCGATGACGGCTTGCAACTGGAGGCTATCACGCTTGGAATGACTACTCTCGGCCTTGGAGGATGCATCATCAAGGCTTTCGATCATATTAATCTTTCTAAGGTTTTGAATTTGGATAAAAGATACTCTCCGCGATATGTGCTTGCCATAGGTTATCCGGTGGAGAAGGTTGTCATCGAGGAAATGAACGGTGAGGAGAATGCGGATTTCAAGTATTTCCGAACGCCGGATGGTGTTCATCACGTACCTAAGCGCCCTTTGAAAGAATTGATATTGAAATAATTTTAATGAAGTAAAAAAATTAGGAGGAAATATCGATATTTCCTCCTAATTTTCATTATAGTTTCATCTCAATCAAGATTTACGAGTTTATATTTTTGGGTTCCGAGTCCGATTTGTTCGCCATAATCGAGAGTATGCATTCCATGACGAGAATCTATACGCTCTATCAGGTGAGATTTCCCTTCATCATCAGAAGACCGTACAAGATCAGTGCATGCTTTGTCGAGCGCTATAGGATCGAGTGAAGCTAAAATACCTATATCATGCATTTTCGGATCCTCCGGATTATTATTGCAATCGCAATCCACGGAGAGGTTGTTGGCCACGCTGATATAGATGATTTTCTCACCGGCATGGTCGGCTACAGACTTGGCTGCTTCAGCCATAGATTCGAGAAAGTCATCTTGATCGGCACCTTTCCATCCCTGGTCACGCGATTCTGCAGTGCCGGCACTATGGATATACATCTTGCCATTTCCTGAGGCGATTCCAATCGACATATTTTTCACGGCACCTCCGAAACCTCCCATGGCATGGCCTTTGAAGTGGCTGAGAATCACTGTAAAGTCGTAATTGGGATAGCTTGCGCCCACGATATCATATTTCAGGTGCTTCCCGTCGGTAACGGGCAATTTTACTTCTCCCCGGGCATCCATAATTTCAACAGGCGCAATTGCTGTGAAACCATGATCCTCGGCAGCTTTAATATGATCTTCTGCGGTGTAGCGTTTACCTGCATAGGCAGTGTTGCACTCCACAATTGTTCCATTGACTGATTTTACGAATGGGGCAATCAATTGGGGATTTAGGAAGTTATGACCTCCCGGTTCGCCGGTGGAAATTTTGACAGCAACCTTTCCTGTGGCTTCACGGCCCAGAGATTTATAAAGCTTCATTATGGCTTCGGGAGAAATTTCTTTTGTCATATATACAGTTGCTACGGAATCAGCGGGTATTTTTGATCCTGTGGCTTCCGGCACGATTGTTTCGGCATGCGCGCAACTTGCTATGGCAAGCGAAAAGGCTGCCAAATGGTAGGTCAGAGTTTTCATATATTCTTAAATATTTATTTGGTGAGATACAAATTTAACTTTTTATCTTAATTTTTCAAAGAAAACTGAAAAAATGGTAAGTATTTCTGGTTTTTTAATTAGAAACTATCCGTGTATAAATGAACCAACGGAAGCCTGATACGTTTTAATAATAGCATAGGGAATGAATCCTATGCACGATTTATAAATATTATTTAATACTATGATTGATACAGAATATAAGTTTGGCGAGGTTCATATTCTTGCCAATCAGATTGAATCAGGAGAAGATAAGGTGCATTTCAAGAATATTTTCTCAAATGGCAATGGTGGTGTATCTATTGTTGCGTTTAAAGCCGGACAGGCACTTGACACTCACACTGCCCCCGCAGAAGTGATGGTAACAGTTCTTGAAGGTGAAATTGAGTTTACTATGATTGATAAGCCTCATCATCTGAAAGCCGGTGAATTTATGCTTATGGGCGAGAATGTTCCCCATAGTGTAAAAGCTTTGAAAGATTCAAAGGTAATGCTCACAAAGATTAAGGCATAATTTACCGGCATGAATAAATCCATCGGATCCAAGATGGATTTAAAATTTGGTAAAGAAATTTACTTCGAGAAAAAGCCACTATTTAAAATAACTAAATTACAATTTAAAAAATTACAGACTATGGATAAGAAGTATGTATGCGATGTATGTGATTGGGTTTACGACCCTGCAGTAGGTGATCCCGATAACGGCATAGCTCCCGGAACTTCATTCGAAGATCTTCCCGATGATTTCGTATGTCCGTTATGCGGAGTAGGTAAGGATCAGTTCTCTCCGGTAGATTAAAATAAAGAATAGAAAGATCTCAGATTTATTATATATTGTGAAGGAGTGTGGACGAAAATCCACACTCCTTTTTGTTTCTTGTGATCCTTAGCGGAAGTTAAGAAGTCGGCTGCCACGTCTCATCACCTTTCTGATTTTACTCCATTTGGGGAAAAAGGCGAAAGGCCTGACATTTCCATTATATACAAGGACACCGAGGAAGGTTATTATAGCTATTATCAGAAGCCAACCATATATCTCTTTCATTGCCGATACAAGAGCATGCACTTGAACCATTCCGTAGAGCTGACCTTTATTAATGAAAATCACATCAAGGTTAGTGTCAGTCATTCTGCTGATGAATAAGGAATAGTCTTTAGCCATGGTATGTCTCAACCATTCTCCTATCACAGCCGGTCCGAAAGCAGCCCCCATCACAGCTCCTGTGAATCCATTGATAGTCAGAGCTTGAGGAAACACTTCAAAGGGAAGTCCGCTTTGAACAATCGAAGTTAGAAATACAATTGAAATAATTACTGCTGCCGTTCCTCTAATAAAAAGAGGAAAGAAAAGTGCTTCTTTCTCAATTCCATAATCTATATAGACGTAGAACCATCCTAAATAGATAGCTGCCAAGAAGAAAGAGATGGCAGTCATGGTTTTGTATCTCCATTTATTTAAAGCAAATGTGAAATATGTAAAACCCACTCCGACAATAATTCCTGCAAGCACATAAAGGTTGAGATCTATAAGATTAGTTTCGTCAAAGCCTAAAATCGCTGAGGCATATGAGTGTTCAAATACATGCTCAGTGGCCAACAATGTGAAAAAGATAAGATATATAATGGTGGCTCGCACCACATTTCGGTTTTTCAGAGCGCGGTAAGAGATATATGGCTGCTGAAGGAAAGAGGCCCTCCAGAGGTTTAGTATCAGAGCGACAGCACCGAGTATGGCTGCTCCTCTTATTTCCAATGCTTCCCACCAGTCGTAAAAATTGCCATACACGCAGATGAAGGTAAAACAAAGAAAGAATACAGACCAAAGTAGTGATCCGATCCAATCAATTCCTTTCAGAGGAATATACATAGGTCCACGCTTCGGCTTCACAAGGATTATCACCATTATCATCAAAAGAGAGAGCAATCCGGCCATGATATAATGGAGGAATTCCCATTGTGAGAAAAAAGCGGTGTAGATTGAGAATAAACCCGAAAGCAGAATTGCTCCATCCACCACCAGATAGACAAAGCAGAAAAATATTGACATATCTCTTACAGGAGTTAGCCAAAGCTGAATTGTGGAATTACAGGCGAATGTGCCTTGCATTCGGAACCATCCGGCCACAAAGCAGGTTGCCACAAGAATTGCTACATTATCAGTATTGGCACATATCAGTGTTGCCACAAGAAGAATAATGGCCGAAGATAGAAGCAGGACGCGTGTTGAGAAGCGAAACTTAATTCGGAACATTACGGCGAAGTTGATACTCATCCCTACAAGCGACGCATATCCGGCCATAAGTATATCTTCTTGCATTAGTGCGGTAGTACCGACCATATCAGTAGCGGCTGCAAGATAAAGTCCGCCGCTAAACTGTATAATCAGCACAAAGAACACAAATATCCATGGCTTCAGTCGGCGCGGGACATAGTCAGGCACTTCAGGGATGTCGAATGGTCCCTGTGGTAACGTATGATCACCCATATCAATACTCCACTTTACATTCGACGTTCATCCCGGCTCTCAGTTTGGCCATTTCCTTCGCACTGTTACCGACAAATTTTATTCTTACCGGCACACGTTGTCTGACCTTCACGAAATTTCCTGTCGAATTATCTTGTGGAAGAATGGAAAGAGATTCTCCGGTGGCAGAAGAAATAGATTCAACTTCTCCCTTATATTTCACTCCGGGCACCGCATCGACCTCTATTTCTACTTTTGATCCCGGTTTGATATGTTGCAACTGTGTTTCCTTGAAGTTTGCAGTCACCCATATATCACTTGTATCAACTATATCGAGAAGTGTTTGCCCGGGCTGAACGAGTTGGCCGATCTGGATCTCTTTGCGTGATACGTATCCGTCACATGGAGCTGTAATAATAGTATATGAAAGATTAAGTTGGGCCGTCTCGAGAGCCACTTTTGCAAGTTCAATCCCGGCATCAGACTGCGTGATACGCTTTTTCGACACATTTACCACTGAGGATGTGGCGTTTCGCTGACGTGCCAGCATCTCATAGCGAGCCTTCTTAACTTCAAAGTCGGTCTTTACTCCGTCATATTGCTGACGGGTCACGGCATCTTCCAAAAGAAGTTGATCGTAACGGCGGAGTTCGGTGGCCGCATTATCCATCATCACTTTGGCTTCCGCAATAGAGGCTTCACTTACAGCAACATCGGCCGTGGCTGTCTCCACCGAACTGCTTGCAACCCCTTTCCCTGCCTGCGCCGAAGCATAATCAGCATTGGCACGTGCCACGGCAAGACGTAGATCCGAGTCATCAATGACTACTAACGTATCTCCTTTCTTTACAGGTTGAAATTCGTCAAATCGTATCTCTTTAATATATCCCTGCACCCGACAGTTAACAGGCACAATCTGGCGACTCACTCTGGCATTATCAGTAAATTCCACATCATCGAGAGAGATAAATTTGGGTACGATCCAATAGGCTGCCCCGGCGATAACTGCGAATGTGAGGATGAGGGAGATTATATTTTTTGTCTTGTTTTTCATCTCTTTATATTTTTCCGGAAGTGAACAATAGTTTATAATAATAGTATAGGATATTGATGCGGGCGTTTACTAATTGTTGCTCGGCATCAAGACGGGAGTTGGCGGCATCAAGCATATCTGTAATAAGTGCCATATCGGCTGAGTAGCGAGTGGAGGTGGTCTTGTAATTTTTGTTTGCAAGTTCGACACTCTTTTCCTGCGTCTTTAATTCCTCGTATGCCTCCAGATATTTGATATAATCAGCTCTGATACCCATTTCAATTCCTTCTTTTGCCACATCGTATTCATCCACTGCGTGAGTGATGGCAGCGTGTGCTTTAGCAAGCGATTTATTGCTTTTGTATAAAGAAGAAATGTTATAATCCACTCCTACGCCTATCCACCAGTAACTCAGATTGCGGTTTATAGGAGGAACTTCCACCAGTATCGGGCCATCCATTGTCCATCCTGCCTGTAGTCCGACTTTGGGTAGCCGTTCTGATTTCACGATTTGTTCTGCTTTTTTACACATTTCGATCCCTTGCAGGGAAAGTTTCAGGGTAGGAGAGTGGATGATGGCCTCGCTCTTCCACCAGCTTTCACCATTAAGAGGAAGAGCGTGTTGCAGAATGGTGGTATCCGGTTCAACTATTGTATTTTCCGGTAGTGAGGCTAATGTGACAAGATTATTATTGAGAATTAATCGAGTATTCTCAAGTTTGGTTTTCTGAAGCCTGAGATTAGAGAGAAGCAATTCGTAACGGGTGATGTCGTTGTTGAGCACTGTTCCCTGTTTGTATCGGGCCTGCATATCTCGCAACATTCTTTCTGCAGCCTCTATATTGGATTCGACCACTCGTTGTAGATTGTGGCATTTGTAAATTTCAAGGTAATACCCGGTTAGTTCGAACCGAATATTCATTCGAGATAGATCGGTGGCAAATCGAGACGCTGTCGATTTCATTTCTGCCATTTCTATTGCATTCTTTAACGCTCCACCTGTATATACAGGCTGATTAACGTTGATATTAAGGCCTGTTCCGAGATGTGGAATCTTGGCCACTTGATAATCTGTGTAGTTACGCTTAGTGGTAAATCCGTCTCCAATAAAGCTTAATGTCAGCCCCGCATTTATATCAGGTAAAAGGGCACTTTTAGCAACTGCTATATCTTTCTCTGTTTCTTTTTGGGCCGAGATCATACTTCGCAGTTGATTGCTACCCTTTTCTGCCGATTGGAAGATTTCTTCAAGGGTGACAACCGTTTGGGCATGAGTCACGGCTCCGCAGCTCGCCGATGCTGCACAAAGCAACATCCCGAGCAATCGAAGATTGTTCATGGAAATATTATTGGATTAAAATGTATGAATGATTTTAGTTAGAAAGATGGCTCACATATTAGTGAGATAAGATACAGTCAGAGGGATGCAGTGCTTTTCCAGTTTTCAAGATATCCCCAGTTTCTTATTAAAGGGGAAACAAATTTGATATTAAGCCTATTTTTCTTCATATAAACGTGACTCTTTGTGAATCACGATGCAAAATTACAAAAAAAATCGAGAATTAGAAAATATAAAAAATAGGGATGAAGCTTTATTTCTTTGATATTAACCTAAAAAAATATAACTTTGTGGAAATAAACCGGTCAAACGAAAGATAAAGATGAATTTAGATACAAAATCCCTGCCTTCCGGAACAATTCTTGACAGCGGAGAGACCAAATATCGTATAGTTGAGGTTTTAGGATCCGGAGGATTCGGCATCACCTATCTTGCTATGGGAACTATTCAGGTGAAGAATGTTACCACTGAAGCCCGATTCGCCATTAAAGAACTCTTTCCATCCGATTTTTGTGAACGAGAGGGTATTGGTGTTGTCCCCAAGATTGATAAGGTTGAGGATTTCGAACGAAGCAGGAAAGACTTCATTTCCGAAGCCCGCAAGCTCCATTCTCTCGGTGTGGGAAATGATAATATAGTGAAGGTGAATGAAGTATTTGAAGCCAACGGCACCGCCTATTATGTGATGCAATATATCAATGGAGAGTCTCTCTCCGCTTATGTTAAGAAAAGAGGACCTCTTCCTTATAACGAGGCGATTGAACTTCTGACACCGATATTTGATGCGGTGGAATATCTTCATAAGTCGCGTATCAATCATCTCGATATAAAGCCGGATAATATAATGCTCCATAAGTCGATAGATGGGATTGTGCCTGTACTTATTGATTTCGGGCTGAGCGTGCATTTCAAGAAGAATGGTGACAAGACCTCACCTAAGGGAGTGCAGGGCGTTTCGCCGGGCTATTCCCCACTTGAACAATATGCCGGTATAAGGGAATTTTCGCCTCAATCCGACATCTATTCTTTGGCTGCCACTCTACTCTTTGTATTGACCGGAAAAACACCTCAAAGTGCATCAGAAATTAAGATCGCAAATGTAAAAGAACAACTCAAGAAAGTCGTTCCCGAAAGGGCATTGGATGGCTTATGCAAGGCGCTTAACAAATCATCCGACGATCGCACTTCATCTATTTCTCTTTTTAAAGCCGACCTCGGGATAACACCTGATGGAGGCACCAGAACGCAAGTTTTAACCGGAGACAACTCTTCTTCGAAAAAATATATGCGTCCTATGATTTATGCATTAGGCGGAATCGTGGTCGCTGCAGGCATTATTCTTGGAGTGTCTAAATGTAATGGTCCTTCAAATAAAGATGATATCCCGGCTCCCGGGATTCTTACAGATTCTTTAAAAGTAGAGGAGGATTCCGTAAATGTTAATCAAGAGTATATTGCGCCTTCCCAACCGGAAATCGTTTCTGATAAAAAGGAAGAGATAGTTGAGCCGCAAAAGCCTACGGAAGAAAAAAAGGAAACTGCTAAGGAAGATAAGAAAGATACTAAAAAGGAGGAGAATAAGGAAAAGCCTCTTAGCGATAAAGATAAGACAAAACAGCCCTCTCCAGGTAATAGCTCGGATCCGGTGTCGGCTTCCTCCACGCCGGTCAAGACTTCCGGATCAGTGTCTCTTGGTTATGGTACTTACAAAGGAGAGATGAAAAACGGAAAACCTGACGGAAAAGGTCGTATCTCATATACATCTTCACATGCAGCCGCTCGTGGCACTTCCGTTATGGCTGATCCGGGCGACTATCTGGATGGATTATTTGCTAACGGGCAATTAGTAAGCGGAAAACTTTATGATAGTTCCGGTAATTTAAAGAAAACTATTATCCCATGAAAAAGAAGCTTTACCCTGTAGCACTTCTTGTGCTATGCGGATCTGTAGCTATCGCGCAGTCAGATCATGATAAAAAGAGTTCGGACCCGAAGCCCGAACCTTCTATGATTGAGGCTCCCGAAGCTGAGGAATGTTCACTACCTTTGGATACCGTGAAAACGGTTGCCTCTGACTCAATTTCAGTTAGTGAACCGGAAGATTTCCCTGTGGTTCTTCCAGATTCCATTCCTGTGAATGAGCCGGAAAGTTTCCCTGTGGTTCTTCCCGATTCAATCCCGGTGGAAACTATTGAATCCCCGGGTGATGAAACTCCGGATAGTCTCAAGGAGATTGAACCAGAGATGACGGATGAAGATACGGTGAAGATAATAGATGGTTATCGGATTCACATGATTAAGGAGGATGGTGTGGTTACTTATGAGGGCCTTGACCTCTTCTCCGATGAAATGAAGCAGGTGATAGACAGAGCTCTGCTTGAATATATTGAGAAATCGCTCTACAGCAAGTCTCAGGGTTCGAATGATGAAGGCGACCGCCTGAAAATCACCAAAGGAAATATAAATGACTTCAAGATAATAGACCAATCCACTCCCTTCAATGTGAGCAACGACTCCAAGGAAATGCGGGTGGAATGGCAGCATGACGGTCGATCCACAGTGGTTTCCATCCCAATCAGCTATGAAACCCTTACTTCCGGGAATCGTTCGGAGATAGAAAATAAGTTTATTTCCAGATTGCGCGCAGGTAATCAGTCAAGAAAGTTTGTTTCCGGACCTGATATTGATAAATTGCAGGCGTATGGAGATAGCCTTTATATTCTGCCGGGAGGATTATATCGTAAGAAGGAGATAAATCGAAATACCTTCTATCTTCCTGATTCCGATCACACACCAGTATGGAATCTTTCATATCCTCTGGAATCTGTAGCCAATCTATTCATACTTCCTTCGCCGTTATATCGGGATGTTGAGATAGACCTTACTGTGCTAAAGCATGAATATGGAGAGAAGGAGACTTTCCCCATTCGACTTGATCATTTCCTAAGCATCTGCGAGGCCGATGGATGCGTTCCCTTCTGGGGAGTGGAAAAATTCAAGGATGGTCATCTGCAGGGAGCTCTCTTCCTTTACAACTATCCCAAAGGATATGATCATGTGTTGCGTATCGAATTGGATCCTGCAAAGTTAATCTCAGGGGAGGGAAGAGTGAAAGGAACAGCCTCGCTCTTCATACCTACCAACAATATAGGCACTCTCTATCAGCCTTATCGTAAAAAAACAGAGAAGGAGATAATAAGATATGAAAAATTTAAATAAATTTTTTCTTTCATCAATAATCCTTTTTTCTTTGGCCTTGCCTTCTATTTCGTCGGCTTATCCCCAGACATCTCCAACTGAAGTGAAGGAAAAGATAAAAGAGATTAAGCTTGATGAAAGATTTCTTTTCGGCGAAGGATTCAGTGAGGATTCCGAAATGTCGGATCGAGAGGCACTGAAGGAATTGTCCATAATGGTGAATACTCTCAGGCAGGAGAATAAGTGCAATGGAGGAATCGAACTTGACGAATTAAAAAAAATCGCATCCCGAGTGGAGTGTGTTGATGAAGGAATATATGAGGTGTGTTATTATATCCCTATAGAGACTGCATTGGGGAAAACAGTTGAGACTCCCGTTATTTCTTCAGTGAGTAAGCCCGAGGAGCCGGAGAAAACTCCTCCTGTCGTTTCCAATCCTGTGCCGGATAATGTGAACGTGTATGTGGTGCCTTCCGAAGATCTTGATGATATGATCGAGGCTATTCTTGCTCAGGACACGTGGTATGAGATACGGACTATCCTTTCTCATCATAAAGGTCTTGGCCGACTTAAGGATAGCGGGAGAGACACTTCATTGACCAATGTGCCTTCTGACGCCAACATTCTCCTCTTCGACGACCAGGGGGGAATGACAGGTTTTCTATCACCGAAAAATGAACACGGACAGCGAACCAATTATAAAACGCGTGCCCTTGAATCCGACTCCCAAATCAATGACTACAAATTTTTATTCTGGTACAAATGAAACTTAAAAATACTTTACTGATCTTTTTCCTTCTCTTCGCTTTTACTGTCGAAGCGGATGTGACTGTGAAGCTGGCTCCTAATTCCATCAATGCCGGCCAATTGAAAACTACCATGGAGAGTAACCTTACAAAACTCCTAACAGCACTCGATAAGGCCGGTCGAAATGGAACAACTCCTAATTTCACTGGAATTTCCATAGAGGAAGGAGCAAAGGAACATCTTCTCATTTTCTGGAAAGAAGCTGCGAATTTTATCTGTCTGAGTAACGCTTATGTCACAAATTGTCTTTATGACAGTCAAGGCTACCAGGTACGCAAGATACGTATCAAGATGAAGCCTGTGGATAATTCATATACTGAGTCGCTTATAAGGGAACTGACTGTATCGATGAATAAGAAAGGTGTCATCACAGGAGTCCGGCCTGCTTGGGAGAATAACGAGGATATCGAAATGATTCTTGAAAATTCCAACGGACCGGTAGAGGATACACGCAGAAGAATGGAAATTCTTAAATGGGTAGAGGATTTCCGGTGCTATTATAATGAGAAAAACCTCTCCTCATTGGAAAAGATTTTCAGTGATGACGCGTTGATCATAACCGGTAGTGTGGTGACACGTCGCAAGCAACACGGTGATTATGGTTCGGCTCTGGAGCAGAGTATAAAATATGTGAAGCAGACAAAAGAGGAGTATATAGAAAAGCTGAGAACCAAAATCTTCAAACCCAATAATAAGATCAACGTAACATTCGATCATATCACGGTGATGCGCCATAAAACAAAAGACTATATATTTGGTGTGACATTGCATCAAGTGTGGAAAAATAATAACTACAAAGATGATGGCTGGCTCTTCCTTCTTTGGGATTTTAAAAATCCTGATGAACCGCAGATACACGTCCGCACCTGGCAGCCGGAAGATGTGGTATCTCAACATGGCAAATTCTCATTAGATGATTTCTTTATTCCATAAATTCACTTAATTCATAAAAACAGAAGGGCTATGTAGTCCTTCTGTTTTTTTACTTAACTATCGCAAGTGAATGATGTTTCTTTCATTCTGAAATATACTTTAACAATCCGTTCACCGTCTGCTTTTTCAAGCCGCCGGCGATCAGAACTTCAGCTAATTCCAAAATAAAAGGAATTGTACCCACAGAAACGCTTGGCATGGCTAAGCTCCTCCACAGAAAAAACAGAATTTCGCAGAAGCCGGACGGAAGAATTTATGCGCTTGTGAAACTTGAATAATTTATTTATCTTTGCATCGGCTACCGTTCTCTACCACGGGCGCTTACCGAATACTTTTTACTGAAATTCTTGAATATAAATTAATGGCAAAACTGATTAAAACGTTTCTGTTCATTGTATTGCTCGGTCTGACTTTCTCCGCCAGTTCTGACTCGCTTAAAGTGGAACGTCTTGCTGCTAATCCTATGGATATAACTGCTCGAACAGCCAATGTGCGCGACCTTGACAAGGAGTTGTGTGCTCTGGTGAGGGTATCTCTCCCTATTGAAGGATGTAAATTTGAGGGTAATGTGGTTAAGGCAGAATATGATGTGGGGGAATATCTCGTCTTCCTTGCACCCGGCACAAAGATGTTTCGTATCAAATGCCCCGGTACAGTGCCCGTTGATGTCCGTTTTAGCCAGGTGTCCGACATAGAGTCGGTCGAGTCGGGAGTGACATACACATTATATCTATCCGGCTACGAGGATTTGATCCCAACGGATAACCGCAAGAAAGCCGATGCCGGAGGTAATTATCTGGTGCTCGATATCACTCCCAAAACTGATGTGCTGGTAAAGGTTGACGATGTGCTTCAGAAGGTTGAGAATGGACAGGCTCTCACATTTCTCCGATATGGCACCCATACCTATGATGTTCAGGCAGAAGGATATGCACCGGAGAAAGGCACCGTGACAATCGGGAAAGGCGATAGGACCGTTGTTAATGTCACACTCCGATCGGCGCGTGCAACATTCCATGTAAATTCGGAAACTCCCGGCACCTCAATATATGTGAATGGCAAACATGTAGGCACCGACACCTATCTCGGGGAGCAACCCGCCGGCACATATCTTGTTGAGGCCTCCAAGGAGGGGTATGGTTCATTTAGTAAGACGGTGGAATTGGCGGAAGGAGAGACCACGATGCTTACTATACCGGCCTTGACTCCGATATATGGGGTCCTCAATGTCGGATATAGTCCGGTGGAATCGCAAGTCTTGATAGATGGTAAAAATGTCGGCACCAGCCCCGGTGTATTCAATGATATCACTGTAGGCCAACATACAATCTCCATCTCCAAATCAGGTTATGCCACATTCACTACCACAGTCAATATAACAGAGGGAGAGGTGGCAAATCTTTCCGGATCCCTTCAGCAGGGAGGAGGGATTACTCAGGAATTTGTAAATAATCTACCAAAAGAGTATGAAGATTTGGGGAGCTTCTCGGAAGGCCTTGCAGGGATTAAGATTAGAGGGAAGTGGGGTTTTATTGACAAGAGTGGAAAACTCGAAATTCCTGCTGAGTATGATAGGTGCTATGTGTTCTCAGAAGGCCTTGCGCAGGTAGGGATTGGAGGAAAATATGGCTTTATTGACAAGAACGGAAAGCTGGTTATCCATGCTAAGTATGATTACGCAGGGTCTTTCTCGGAAGGCCTTGTGCAGGTAGAGATTGGAGGGAAATATGGCTTTATTGACAAGAGCGGAAAGCTGGTTATCCAGGCTAAGTATGATTGGTGCGGAAATTTCTCGGAAGGCCTTGCAGTGGTAGAGATAGGAGGAAAAAGTGGTTTTATTGACAAGAGCGGAAAGCTCGTAATCCCAGCTAAATATGATTATTCAGACTCCTTCTCAGACGGCCTTGCAGTAGTTCAGATTGGAGAGAAAAAGGGATTTATCGACAAGAACGGTAAGCTCGTCATTTTTGCTGAGTATGAAAACTGTTCGGATTTCTCGGAAGGTCTTGCAAAAGTTTTGATTGGAGAAAACTGGGGGTTTATCGACAAGAACGGAAAGTTCGTCATTCCTGCAGAGTATGATGTTGCAAAACCCTTCTCGGAAGGTCTTGCAGAGGTCGAGATTGGAGAAAAATGTGGCTTTATCAACAAAAACGGAAAGCTCGTCATTCCTGCAGAGTATGATGGTGCAGGACCCTTCTCGGAAGGCTTTGGATGTGTTAAGATTGGAGGGAAATATGGTTTTATCGATAAGAGTGGGAAGCTCGTAATACCTGCTGAGTATGATGGAGCATGGCAGTTCTCGGAAGGCCTTGCACTTGTGAAATTTGGAGGGAAGTGGGGTTATGTAGATAAAACCGGCCGTTCTACATTCGATTTCCGTTAATAAGCAAATAAGGGATAGATAGGAGGAGGAATCTAATACAGTAAGTTCCACCCCGTCCCGGGGTAGAGGGGTGCGAGTATGGGTTGCCGGAGGTAGGCTCGTTCCTCGCCAACCCCCGGTTAACCAAGATATAACCCTTCCGGGGTAGATGTGTAGATTATCCATATATAGGCCCTTCGGGTTAAAGGAATTGATTGGGATGTAGAAGTTATATCCGGATAGATTACCACGGAGTGGTTGTATATTTGTTAACCGTGGGTTGGCGAGGAACGAGCCTACCCACGGCAATCCATCTACTTTCACCCTCTACCCCGGGACGGGGTTGAACCCCATCCTGACCGAGGATAATGCAACCACTCCGACCATAAGAACCCTGATTCTTTTCGTTTCTATAATAATTAGTTTTAAAGGAAAGAAGTGTTATTTTCGTCCTCTCTTAATATATGATTTGTCTGTATCAAAAGTAAATTGTAATTTTGTGTCTATACAAATACTTTATTGAAAATGAGACGAATCTTCATAACCATATTATCATTTGTCTCTTTCTTTCCATTCATCAGTCAAGGTCAGGAATTCAAAGTGGCGAGCTTCGATTATAATCCTTCCGATCTCACTGCCCGTGTGGGAGAATATAGTCGTGTTGATCTTGACGGTAGAAAATGTGCTATTCTAAAGATTTCGGTAGCCGACGATATAGTTGAAGCCCAAGGGAATGTGGTAGGAGATATCATAAAGAAGGGAATGGAGAAATGGATATATATAGCACATGACTCCAAACATGTGAAACTCCTTTTTGACAAGCATCATTCCCTAATGCTTAATTTCATCGACTATAATTATCCGGTGGTCTCGGAGCAGATGGTGTATGACGTAAAGTTGGAAGAGAAAGTTTCAAATGATTCCGGTGCAACTAATAAGTTATCGGTTGATCGGCCGCAAGAAACCGAACTCCTGAAGGACGCAAAAAAAGCATATGAAGAAAGAGATTTTGCTAAAGCTCTGAGACTCTTCTCAAAAATAGATAATGATAAGGAGGCACAATACTATTTAGGGGAAATGTATTACGAGGGAGAGGGAGTTTCCAAGAATGATAAGGAAGCTGCCATCTGGTTTAGAAAAAGTGCGGATCAAGGATATGCTTTATCTCAAGCTAATCTGGGATTATTATATTTGTGTGGTTATGGGGTGGAAGAAGATTGTCAGGAAGCTATAAAATGGTTTACAAAAGCTGCTGAACAAGGAGATATTTTGGCTCTGCGGAATTTAGGAAATATCTATTACTTCGGTGAAGATATCCCAAAAGATTATCAAGAAGCGGTAAAATGGTGGAGGCTGGGTGCAGAGAAAGGAGATCCTGATCTGCCATACCTTTTAGGAATTATGTATTATGAAGGAAATAAGATAAACAAGGATTATACAGAAGCATATAAATGGTTTCTTAAAGGAGCTGAACAGAACAATGAGTTGTGTCAATTGAGAATAGGAGTAATGTATTATAATGGCTTTGGAGTACCTGTTGATTATAAACAGGCTGCACATTGGTGGAAATTAAGTGCTGATAATGGAAATTCGAGAGCCATGTTTAATCTCGGGTCGCTTTATCTTGATGGGTTAGGTGTCAAAAAAAATGAAGCAGAAGCAGTAAAATGGTTTAAATTATCTGCTGATCATGGCAATGAAGATGCAAAAAGAAAAATCAGAGAAATGGGGTATTAACTACTCCAATACCCCGGAGGGGTTGCTGTCCAACCTAACCGGGGGTTGGCGAGGCACGAGCCTACCCCCGGATACCCAAAGATAAGACCTCAAGCCGGGAAGGGTTGCCGTGTCGTAAGGGATCCGAGAGATTGACATTGCATTACGGTATCCCTTCCCTGGTTGCGAGTGTTTTAGGTGGTCTTAGGCTTTCCTTTTATATTGCTTTAAGTGGGGGTATCTGCGGCATTGAGACTTTGAATTATAAATAAAAAGTGGTATCTTTGCATGAAAGACAGGTGTTATGAAGTTTTTAAGATATCCTATAGGCATACAGACTTTCTCAACGATAATCGAGGAGGGATATGCCTATGTTGACAAGACTGCTTTTATCGAGCCGCTTCTCAGACATGGCAAATATATCTTCCTGAGTCGTCCCCGCAGGTTTGGAAAAAGTCTGATGCTCTCCACTCTCAAAAGCTACTTCGAGGGGAGACGTGATCTTTTTAAAGGATTGGCTATTGATAATATTGATATGGACTGGACTCCATCTCCTGTTCTTCATTTTGATTTCAACAATGGGTTGTATAATACTATCACGGGACTTGTGGTCAAGCTTCATGACACCTTGATGGATTATGAGGAGCAGTATGGGCTTCCTGTGGGGGATAAAAGTGAAGAAAATATTCCTGTTCGTTTCCGAAGGATTATACAGGCAGCCTATGAAAAGACAGGACGTAAGGTAGTGATACTAATCGATGAATATGACAAGCCGCTATTATCGATAGAGGAAAAACCGGCAATATTCGAGGAATATCAGCAATTGCTTAAGAGCTTCTACGGCAATCTCAAATCAATGGATGCCATGATCCGCTATGCGTTTATTACCGGTGTGGCCCGTTTCAGCAAGGTCAGTATTTTCAGCGACCTCAACAATCTTGACGATATCTCGATGGAAGATACATTCGCCGACATTTGCGGATGGACTGAGGGAGAACTGGTCGATACATTCAGTCCCGGTATAGAAGAACTTGCCAATAAACGCAAAGAGAGTTTTGAGGAAACCCTCACCGCATTGCGTTCTTATTATGACGGATATCTTTTTGCCCCGGAGGGGTCACGCCTGTATAACCCCTTCAGTGTGCTCCGATCCCTCAAAGCAAGAAGCATTGAACCCTATTGGTTTGCTACCGGTACACCGTCCTTCTTGGTAAAAAGGATAAAGGCAATGGGTATTTATCCTCCCGATATTAATGGTGTAAAATGTACCCGTGCCCAATTGGTCGCCGTCAGAATGAATGATTCTAATCCGGCTCCACTAATGTTCCAGACCGGGTATCTTACAATTGCGTCTTACGAACGTGATCGTTACGAGCTTCGGTTTCCTAACCGCGAGGTTGAAATGGGATTTTATCAGGAGCTGCTCCCACTATATACACCTTCTACAAAAGATTCCACAGGAGCATTCAGTATATTTAATTTTCAAGATGATCTTTATGAAGGTCGTCCGGCAGATTTTATGAAGCGACTTTCCACTCTCCTAAAAGATCTTCCCGGCGAGGATCACAACGAGTCGTCGTATCGAGCAATCACTTACCTCATAGCAGTGCTTTGCACCCCCAATTCTATAGCCGAGCATCACGGTTATAAGGGACGCAGCGATATAGAAGTTCTGACACGCGGCTACATATATCTTTTTGAATTTAAATACAACAAGACTGTGCGAGAGGCGATGTATCAGATTCATTCACGCGATTATGCCGGCCGTTACGCGATGGATTCCCGAACGGTATATCTCATAGGAGCCAACTTCAATGAAAATAAAGAGAAGAGAGGTCTGGAATATGAGATTGAGGAATTGTTATGAGAATGGTGAAGGAGTATAAAAAGATATTCATGAAGTCGTAAAATGGTATCGAAAAGCTGCTGAAAAAGGATCGATCTCTGCAAAGGTGGCTCTTCAAAATCTGGAATATTAAATTTGAATGATGTCACAGAATTTTGAACTTTGTAGAAATAAATGTAGTGCGGAATTAATGAAGCCGCATAACGTCTGAATGGAGGGGAACACGCGGAATTATTTAATTTTTTACCCGATATTGCTCAAACTCCCTGAACAGGCGGAGAGATCGCAAAGCTCTCTCTATGCGGAAAGGGGATATGGGGCCTAAGCCACCCTTAGTTCCGCACTACCAATATTTCCATACGATATCTCATACTTTAGTGTTTTTTAACTTTGTAGAAATAAATGTAGTGCGGAATTAATGAAGCCGCATAACGTCTGAATGGAGGGGAACACGCGGAATTATTTAATTTTTTACCCGATATTGCTCAAACTCCCTGAACAGGCGGAGAGATCGCAAAGCTCTCTCTATGCGGAAAGGGGATATCCACAGCCCTTCGCTTTATTATTTGAAGAGGCCTATTCCGCGATCGAATAATTATGAGCTTCCGTCGGTTAAAAAGGATTGAATGTTCAGGTTGTCTAAACAATAGTTATTCCGCGCGATCCGCTGCCATTGAGGCCTAAGACTCCCCTTAGTTCCGCACTAACAATAATTGCATACTATATCTCATACTTTAGTGTTTTTTAACTTTGTAGAAATAAATGTAGTGCGGAATTAATGAAGCCGCATAACGTCTGAATGGAGGGGAACACGCGGAATTATTTAATTTTTTACCCGATATTGCTCAAACTCCCTGAACAGGCGGAGAGATCGCAAAGCTCTCTCTATGCGGAAAGGGGATATCCACAGCCCTTCGCTTTATTATTTGAAGAGGCCTATTCCGCGATCGAATAATTATGAGCTTCCGTCGGTTAAAAAGGATTGAATGTTCAGGTTGTCTAAACAATAGTTATTCCGCGCGATCCGCTGCCATTAAGGCCTTAGCCTCCCCTTAGTTCCGCACTACATTTATTCTTTTCGTTTTCTCTACAATCGTTATTCTTTTCGTTTCTATCATAATTAGTTTAAAAAAGAGAGAAGAATTATCTACCTCCTCTTATAAAATATAATTTGTATGTATGAAAAGTAAATTGTAATTTTGTAAAAGACCAACTTTATTGAAAATGAAACGATTCTTCATAACCATATTGTCACTTGCCTCTTTATTTCCATTCATCAGTCAAGCTCAGGAATTCAAAGTGGCAAGCTTCGATTATAATCCTTCCGATCTCACTGCTCGGGTTGGAGAATATAGTCGCGTTGATCTTGATGGTAGAAAATGTGCTCTTCTTAAAGTATCAGTTGCCGATGATATTGTTGAAGCCCAAGGAAATGTTGTTGGAGATATCATAAAGAAAGGAATGGAGAAATGGGTATACATTGCTCATGATTCGAAACATGTGAAACTCCTTTTCGACAAGCATCATTCCCTAATGCTTAATTTCATCGACTATAATTATCCGGTGGTCTCGGAGCAGATGGTGTATGATGTGAAGTTGGAAGAGGAAAAAAATGAACAAACTAATGTTATTTCTAACACTGTTTTAAAGCCCTCAATCCAACCACACGACATATTGTCAGAAAATGATGAAGCAAGTGTTGCAGAAAAAATCGGGAGTAAAGAGAAAATATCCGGAAAAGTTGCCAGCGAGGATAATAGTATAATAATCCTTAATTGGATTGAATCTTTACGGGAACTCTATAATAAAAAAGATTTAATGGCATTAGAAGATATTTTCAGTGACGATGCCTTAATTATTATGGGGAAAACGATGATTAGGCGTAGGCAGAATTATTTTGAATTAGAACAAACTGCTAAGAATAGATATCAATCAAAGAGTGATTTTCTGGCGAACCTTCAAAGACTTATGCGAAATAATAGTAAAATAAACGTTGAATTTGATAATATCAGTATAAAATCGCATAAAAAGATTGATAATCTCTACGGAGTAAATCTTCATCAAAATATTATAACCTCAAATTACAAAGATTCCGGTTGGCTTTTTCTTCTTTGGGACTTCACAGATCCGGATGTGCATCAAATTATAGTGCGTCTATGGCAAACAGAGCAGGACGTTGCTCAGAACGGACTTTTCACTATTGATGATTTAAAAATAGCTGAATGATTATTTTTTAGCTTTGCATTGGCTGGTGTAATAATAATTTAAGTATTTTCTAAAGTCTGTTCTATTCGATACATAGGGAGGTTTATAGCTTATTTTAATTCTGCACTACATTTAATTTTTCTTGAAGCATCTTTTTGAACTTTTTATGAGAGACTTTATCGTAAAAGGGGCGGGAGCTTCCAAGCTTCCGCAACATCATTCCGAGGCTCGATGCCGAGGAATGGTGTTTCTCTCACAATTGGTTTTATAAAGACAGGAAGTATCGAACTTCCTATCTTTATCGCGGAAGCTTGGAAGCTCCCGCCCCTTTCACGGCTCCGGGGTTAAGTAATGGTTAGCTAATCAGTGGATTTAAATATTGAATATACTGGTCTAAAGTCTAAATTATCTCCTATCTTGACTAAGGTTCATCCCTTCCGGGGAAGAGGTTGTGAGTGGATGGATCCGTGGGTAGGCTCGTACCTCGCCAACCCACGGGTAACCAATGTTTATCCCCTTCGGGGAAGTGTTCCTCCTGTTCTTATGCCAAAATAATATTAATCTCCTATCCCTTCTGTTCTCATGTCTTATAATCTTAAACTCCTGTCCCTCTTATCTATTAAAAGAATTTGGAAGAGTCGAAAGGAAATTATAACTTTGTGAGAACCATAAAAAATGATCAGGAATGAAACATCTTATTTTTCTTTTATCCCTATTTATCTCTTTCGTTTGCAGCGCCCAGAAACTAAAGGTGACTTCATTTAAAGTACAACCCGATGATCTCGCGGCGCGAGATCAGCCTCGTGTGGATCGGGATGGACAGTTAGGTGCTTTGCTTAAGATATGTGTTGTCGACAAAATCACTAAAGTAGAGGGTACTGTATTAGGAGATATTGTGGATAATGGAGTGGAGAAATGGGTATATGTCACTGACCGTACCAAGAAAATAAGAGTACACTTCGAGAAGCATATCCCGTTGATGATAGTATTTGATGAATATAATTACCCGTCGGCCCAAGAGAGGATGGTTTATGAGGTGATATTGGAAGAGGAAAACAGTGCCTCCTTGCCAACCACCGGTACCAATTCTGCTCCTACTCCACTCACCACTACTGCTCAGGTTGTCTCTCCTACTGTGGCTCAACAGAATAATGCAAAGCCAAATACAACAGTAACGATGTCACAGACCTCTATGAATAAGAGTTTAGATTACAAAGTGGGAAGTTTTGTGGTGAGTCCTTTTGATCTTACGGCTCGCGTAAATCCACGTATTGATTTAGAAGGGAAAAGTGCAGCAGTGCTTAAGATTGGAGTACCGGATGATATTATCGAGGCACAAGGAAATGTCTTAGGAGATATTATAAAAAAGGGTCTTGAAAAATGGGTATATATAGCAGAAGGTTCGAAGTATATCAAACTAATATTCGAGAATCATTATCCTATAACAATTACCTTCAAGGATTATGGATTTCCAACATTAGAAGAGAAAATGGTTTACGAGATAAAGTTAGTGGAGGATGAAGAATCTATGCCTACCACTATATCTACACCAAAACAAGCACTGGCTGTCACTTCCCATTTACCCTCCACAGCCGAGATCTTGGCAGAAGCTAAGAGAGCCTACGAATCAAAGGATTATACCAAAGCACTGAAACTATTTCGTAAAATAGATGGAGATAAGGAATCCCAATATTATATTGGTGAGATGTTTAGTTCAGGTTACGGAGTGACAAAAGATTATAATGAGGCCGTGATATGGACTGAGAAAGCAGCTATGCAAGGTTATGTTGATGCCCAGGTTAACCTGGGCGTTATGTATTCTCGTGGAAACGGAGTTCCTCAGAGTGATAAGGAGGCGGTAAAATGGTATCGTAAGGCAGCGGATCAGGGGAATACTGCAGCTCAGAATAATCTTGGTGTCTGTTATGAGAATGGTCTCGGAGTGACAAAGGATATTCAGGAGGCGGTAAAATGGTATCGTATGTCTGCTGAGCAAGGAGATGTTTTAGGAAAATTTTATTTGGAGAGTTTAGGGTATTGAATCGGGATGGTATTAGTTTCGTAAAAGGGGCGGAAGCTTGGAAGCTTCCGCCCCTTTTACGGCTCCGGGTTAAGTAATAGATAAATACTCCGTGATATAAATAATGAATTTCCTGTTATGATGTTTAAAGTTATCTCCTATCTTGACTAAGGTTCATCCCCTCCGGGGAAGAGGTTGTGAGTGGATGGATCCGTGGGTAGGCTCGTACCTCGCCAACCCACGGTTAACCGAAGTTCATCCCCTTCGGGGAAGTGTTTCTCCTGTTCTCATGTCAAATAATCTAATGCTCCTGTCCCTCCTGTTCTTCTGTCCAAATAAGTAGCTTCCCTATTAATTGTCTTAACTATAGGGAATTGATGTGGTGCGGAATTAATGGAGCCGCATGGCGTCTGAATAGGGCTGAACTCGCGGAATTATTTAATTATATGCTTGATATTGCTTGAACTCTCTGAATGGGCGGATAGCTGGTTAAGCTCCCTCTATGCGGATAGGGTCATTTTCGAGGCTACCTCATGCTTTTGCAGAAAAGGACCATTTCCGCGAGCGAATTTATGAGCTTCCGCCGGTTTTTGATGTTCTTGAATTTTATTCCATATCTACAAATAAATCTTTCCGCGAGGTCCGCCTTCATTGAGGCTTAAGGCCTCCATCAGTTCCGCACTACAATTAATTCTTTTCGTTTCTTTCATATAGAGAGAATAGGCATCAACCCTCTCTCTTGGATATGATTTGGAGGTATCAAAAGTAAATTGTAATTTTGTGGATAACACCAGCTTTATTGAAATTGAAAGGATGCCTCATAGCCATATTATCATTTGCCTCTCTTTCCTTTCACCGTTAGCGATCAGAAATTCAAAGTTAAAAGTATGGAAATTTTACTTACCGAGTCTATGTAAGTATCTTACTTATATGGTATTTAATAATAGTCTAAATATATAGAATATAATGAAAAGGAAATTATTTTACATTCTATTCTTACTTTTTATTTCAGTTGTAAATTGTCATGCCGCATCCACATATGAAATGAAGAGACAACAGGGAATAGATTTATTCGAGAAAGGGAGTTATAGTGAGGCAGCAAAAATTTTTGTAGAGGCTCAGAAGAAGGCTCCGGCCAATAATGACTTGGTATTATGGATTTCTAAGTGTACTGATAAACTTGTCATGGCAAGGAATGAAAGGATTAAGGCTGCGAAGTCAGCATCCGGAAATGAATTGCTTTCAAATATGACTAAAGGTTCCAGAATTCATAATTTTGATTCTATAGGTAAATTTAATGCTAATGGCGTTGCCCTTGTCAGATTCCGAAACAGATATGGTTTTATAGACAAAGACAGCATTATTCGCATCCCATTGGTGTATGATGATGTGTATTGCGTACTACTTGATACTAAGCCCGGTTCAGAATATGATAAATTCAGCAAGGCTAATAATATTAAGTGGAACTGGAGTTGGGATAAGGGACAGTTGATGTCAGTATGTATAGATGGAGAATGGGGATACATAGATGAGGAGGGAAAGGAAAGAATACCAGTCATCTATGATGATGTTCACGAACCTATTGTTTTCAAGAGCAGAAAATTAATCGGAGTCGGTAAGAAAGGAAAATATGGCTTTGTCAATTGTGATGGAGAAAATGTAATACCTCTTCAATACGAAACTGTCACACGTTTTTATGATGGTGGCGGAGAGAAGGATGATATGGCCGCGGTATTAAAAAATGGAAAGATGGGCTTTATCGGGACTAATGGAGAGACTCTAATCCCGTTCGAATACGAACCTGAATTTAATATTGATTACAATGTGCCTTTAATGTTTCGGCCGGTATGGTTAGCAGGGGAAACAAATGTAAAGAAAGATGGAAAGTATGGTGTCATAGATAAGAAAGGGAATACGATAACTGGTTTTATATTCGATGGATCGGGAAAGAGTAACTTTGTCCAGATAGGTAATGATTATAAGACCTATTATAAATTTCCCAAAGGATCGGGAAGTGCATATTATTTCGATGGAAAGATTTATGAATCAGAAGAGGATTTCAAACGTGCCACTTCCAGGTGATCAGGGATTTAATATTGGAAGTCTTGTTCATCCTGTTATGATGTTTAAAGTTATATTCTGTCTTGGCTAAAGTTCATCCCCTCCGGGGAAGAGGTTGTGTGTGGATGGATCCGTGGGTAGGCTCGTACCTCGCCAACCCACGGTTAACCGAAGTACATCCCCTCCGGGGAAGTGTTTCTCCTGTTCTCATGTCAAAAAATATAAAGCTCGAGTTCCTCCTGTTCTCAAGTATAAAAATATAAAGCTCGAGTTCCTCCTGTTCTCATGTCAAAATAATATTAAGCTCGAGTTCCTCCTGTTCTCATGTCAAAAAATATTAAGCTCTTGTTCCTCCTGTCTATATCTTACGATCACTAAGAAAAAGAAAAAATATTCGGTTCCTTTCCACGTTTATTCGAATATTTTTTATATCTTTGCAATTGAGAGATTTAAGTGAGAAAATAACAAGAGCATAATTATATGTGCTTATGTCACGAATTTTTATCACTTGAATCAACCAACTGACCTAAAAAATAAAATCGCCATGTATAAGCTGTGTCTTAATTCACGGGATGAACTCCTTGTGATTGATCTTCAGAAAATTGCCTTCTTCCAGGCCAATGGAAATTATACCCAGATGAATTATATCTCCGGAGAAAACAGACTTCTGACTCTTGGGCTCACCAAGATTGAGGAGGTGATACGCATCTCTTGGCCAAAGGGTACACCCTCTCCGTTCGTGAGACTTGGCAGAAGCTTGATCGTGAATCAAAATTATCTATCTGAAATAAGTGTGCTCCGACAGCGGCTCGTGCTTAGCGACTGGTCGGGAAATTCCCATTCTCTCACTGTGCCTAAGCCACTTCTGAAGAATTACAAGGAGCATATCTACAAAGAATACCAAGCAAAAATAAATAAGGAAAAAAATAATGGAGAATGAATATTTAGTGGGTAGAAGTATACATTCTGTTCTTCCTGTGCCTGCCGACAGGGTAGGTGTGAGCGGAGAGCACCTTAAAATCAGGGTGTCAGACGATGGACGATGGCATCTCGAAGACCTAAATTCCGCCAACGGAACCTACATCCGTGATGACAACGGTGAATTCCACCGTGTTTATTCCAAGGATATTACAGAAAACGATATTATCCGTCTTGGCAATAAGGGCGCTAACAGTTATACATTCATGGCCCGACGGGTAAAAGCCCCTGAGGACACATACTACCATGAGTTTAAACAATTGAAAAAATTGGTGGCTCGCCAGAAAGAGGAGGAAGCGGAAAAGGAGAAACGAATAGAGATAAATGGCTGGATATCACGTGTGGCCGGTCTTGCCGTGATAGGTATATGCGCGCTGATAGGATCCATTTCGGGCGTTGATATAGATCCTAACACTCGCTATATCCTCATAGCATGTGCCCCGGTGGTAGTGGGTCTCCTTTTCAGTGGAGATCCCAAGAAACTCAAGGCTTTGCGTCAGAGAAGATCCAAGATAATGCTTTGTCCGAAATGTTGGAAACCGATTTCTGAATATGATGTGGAATATGGACAATGCTCCAGATGTAAAGCTAAATGATATGAGAAAACTTTTGATGACCCTTCTTTTTCTGCTCCTCGTGGTGACCGGTCTCGATGCAAGGACTTTCGTATTGGTCACCGGAGTTACAAATTATCCGCAGGAAGGGGTAAGTAAACTTTCGCAAGCCACAAAAGATGCCAAGCGATTCAAAGAGCTTATGGAAAGCCAGACCAAGGATATTACGCTACTTACGGGCCAGAACGTGACCAGAGATAATGTGCTTGAGAAACTCTCAGCCATATGTAACCGTGCCCAGAAAGACGATCAGATAGTGTTCTTCTTTTCAGGACATGGAGGCACCGGTGGTATATTGGGATATGATGTGCCTATCTCTTATTCCGATATAGTGAATCTTTTCTCCAAATCTGCAGCTTCTTCGAAAATAGCATTTATCGATGCCTGTATGTCGGGATCGGCAGTAGTGCCGTTGAAAAGCAAGGACTGGCAGAATTCAGTTTCAGGAAGAAGTGATATAGCTTTTTTAGTGTCAAGTCGTCCCGATGAATACTCAGTGGAAGATCCTTTTCTCGGTTCCGGACTTTTCATGAATTCCCTGGTTAAAGGTATGAGAGGTAAATCGGATAAGAATGCTGACAGGAGAATCACGCTTGAAGAGCTCTTCCGTTATACTTATAACGACGTGTTGCTCCATTCCAATAAGCAGCAGCATCCGCAGCTGATAGCCCCTAAGGGTATGTATAATGTGGTACTTACCAAATGGTAAGCAATCGAAAACCAATATTTAAAATAAATTCTATAAATTCCATAATATGAAGAAATTATTGATAACCTTCCTGCTTGCCATTCTAATGGTGACAGGTATGAGCGCAAGAACATTTGTGCTTGTCACAGGAATTTCGAATTATAATGATCCTAATAACAACCTGGAGCAGCCCACAAAGGATGCTAAAAGATTTAAGGAAGTGATGGAGAGTCAGACCAAGGATATCACTATCCTCACCAGTTCCAATGTCACAAAAGCAAATGTGCTTGAAAAGCTCTCCGCTATCTGCAACCGCGCACAGAAAGAGGACCAGGTGGTGTTCTTCTATGCCGGGCATGGCATGAAGGGAGGTCTTTATGCCTATGATCAGCCGATTCCCTATTCAGATATTGTAAGAATGCTTTCAAAGTCTAAGGCAGGTTCGAAGCTCGCTTTTATTGATGCTTGCCACGCCGGAACTGTGGTGAATCCTCTTAACAATACCGACTGGTCCTCAACTGTGACAGGAAGCGGTGATATTGCTTTTTTTGTGGGCTGCCGTCCTGAGGAGGGTTCATTGGAAAACCCGTTTATTGGTGCCGGTCTGTTCACTCAGGCTCTTATAAAGGGTATGAGGGGAAAGTCTGACAAGAATGCCGACAAGAGAATCACGGTGGAGGAATTGTTCCGTTATGCATATAATGATGTGCTTGTACATTCCGGTAAAAAACAACATCCTCAGCTCATTGCTCCCAAAAATATGTATAACGTGGTGGTCACTAAATGGTGAGTTCATACAGAAACCCCTATACTTCACACGATACCCTCCGAAAAATTTGCATCGGAGGGTATCTTTGTTTTATCTTTGCATCAGAAATAATTAACAACCTTAAAACTTTACAATATGAGTGCGACAGCAACAATTAATCCCGCTTCTGAGGAGAAAGGGAAAAAAGGAGATTACGGTATAGCAGGAAAGGCGATGGCAGCCACTATAGGTGGAGGAATAGCTGCAGCTGCTACAGTATTTGCAAAAGATATGATTGACGGTAATGAGGCAACTCCTGCTGCTGATCCCATTGAGAATATAGATTCCAATCCGGCAGGTGCCGAAGAGGCCCTCACAGCACAGGCTGCCACAGTCGAACCTGTGGAAGTTGCAGCGCAAGAGACGCAAGAGCAACCTTCTAATTCCTCTGCTAATACCACATCCACTCAATCTACGGAGGTGGAGGAAATTACCCCGGTTTCCACTCACAACAATTCCACTCCGGAAAGCAACACCGGATCTTCATCCCATCCATCATCCTCTTCAACTTCTAATCAGACCCAGACTCAGCCTTCACAGGCTCAGGTGAATCCTCAGGACGTTGAGCCTGTTAATCCCGAACAGATTGCTCAGGAAATAATCGCTGTCGAGGAGATTGATCCCAATGATATCGATGTGGCGAATGTGGTGAATGTGGAGGAGATCACTACTGTCTATACTGCTGAAGGGGAGATGCAGGCTGTAGTAGCGCACGATCCCACCGGCGAACAATTCGTGATGATCGATATCGACAACGATAATGTGATGGATGTGGTGCAATTCGGTGATAATACCATAGCAGAATTGGGTCCGACCTATACTATGGATGATGCTGAGCTCGCTGCAAGTGAAAGCAATACCTATCTTGCTGCCAATACGGGTACTGAGGCTGAGAATATCAGTGACGACTCCATCGAGGCGGATATGATTTCATATTCCTGAGAACTGTTTCAGTAGAAAAGTCAGTGTTTAATCTAAACAGTTTCTTAAGTTATGTCTCAGACCCCCACAGTTAAATTCAATTGTCTAAATCCCGAGTGTGGAAAACTGCTCGAGATTCCGGTCCCTAAGAAAACCGGTGTGTATAACGTTACTTGTCCATTCTGCAAGACGCAGAAGCAGCTACGCTTCAAAGGTCTCGACGAAATGGAAGCACAGAAAAAGCAGGCACCGCAACGCCCTGATTATTCCGCAGCAGCGCCTGTCGAGATGGAAGAGGATTTTAAAATCGGGAATAAATATTCTTTTAAATGCCCTCATTGCCAAAAGCAGGAAATCGGATTCCAGACCGATAAAGCCGGCCATCGCCAAATAGCTTGTCCTTACTGTAAAGGTAAAATAGGATTTACTGTTTGGCCTAAAACCCAAGTTATAATAGTTACCGAGCAGCTTCAGCTTAATAAAGGAAAACTTGTGCTGCTGAAACGTGGATGGCTCAATAAGGATTATCCCTTAAAAGAGGGGCAAAATATTGTAGGAAGATTTGATGAGTCGGGAATGTCGGATATCTCTATAAAGAATGATCCTTCAATGTCGCGCCGTTCTATCGATATAAATGTAAAGAGGACAGAAAAAGGGTATGAGTTCAAGTTGAATGTGCTCAAATCCACCAATCCTGTATTACATAATAATGTTCCTTTGAAAACCTCTGACTCAGTATCATTGAATTTTGGCGACACCATAGTGTTAGGCAAGACTAAGTTCAGATTCGATAAGGTGGTTGAAAAAAAGAAATAGACTGAACTATGGAGATAACTTTAAAACAACCATACTCATTTTATCAGATAGGGAAGCGGGGGAATCAGGAAGATGCCCGCTTCCCGGATGAGAATATGCCGCAGGGTTGCCAACCGGTGTTTGTGGTGTGCGACGGAGTAGGAGGACAGGACAAGGGAGAGGTTGCAAGCCGCACAGTGGCTGATGCTATCGGTGAATATATGCATCGCTTCGATCTTTCGCAGCCTTTCACGCGTGATGATTTTTCCAGGGTGCTCAAACATGCATATTCAGCTGTGGAAAAGAAGATGACTCGCGACACCCGTGGAATGGCTACAACGATGACTTTCGTTTGTTTTAGCGCTTCCGGAGTGTTTTGCGCGCATATAGGCGACAGTCGTATCTATCAGATCCGACCCGAGGTCGGGATAATGTATCGCAGCGAAGACCATTCCCTTGTGAATGCTCTTGTCCATTCAGGAAATATAACTCCCGAAGAGGCTATTGATCATCCTCAGAGCAATATCATTACCCGCTGCATAGGTTATGTGGAAAGCGATCAGGAGCCAAGTGCGGCAACCGCTCTTCAGATCACGGACGTGGAGGCAGGTGATTATTTCTTCCTTTGCACTGACGGTGTGCTTCATTGTCTGGATGATGATGCTATTTATGATATCATATCATCTTCGATTCCGGATGCCGACAAGATAAGACGTATGGCGGATCTATGCCGTTTCAGCAGCGATAACAATACTGCCTTCCTTATTGGGGTGGAAGGAGTGGATCGTGAAGGTTCAGCTCAGATCGAAGAGGATGAGGATCATGTGGATAATTCTGATTCCACAACTTCTCCTATAGAAGTGGAGATGGATAGGGTTTGGGAGGTGAGTCCGGCAGTGGCTAAAGAAGGTAATCCCATTTCCCGTTTCTTTAAAAATTTATTTAGTTAGTAAACTATGTATCATGAGCGATTCTAAGATGGTTTCCGGAGCTTTACCCGTGGGTACTATTGTTAAATCTGATAACGACCGATATCTTGTGGAAGAGGTGTTGGGTGCGGGTGGTTTCGGAATAACATACCGCGTCACACGGCTTTCCGACGGGAAGGTGTGTGCAATGAAAGAGTTTTTTCCTGACAAGATGTGCGAGCGTGGTGAAAATAACACCATGTCTTATTTAAAAACCAATTCCAATGCTATCGAGACGGGAATTGATAATTTCATTACAGAAGCCGAACGCCTTAACCGTGAGAATGTGTCACATCCCAATATTGTGGAGGTGGATGAGGTGTTCGAGGCTAACAATACTGCATACTATGTGATGGAATATATTGATGGCAAGAATCTCCGGCAGTGGGTCAAAGGTCATAAGGCCATGAGCGTTAACCAGACTCTCAGTGTGATCCGTCCGGTGCTTCAGGCCCTCTCTCTCCTTCATAAGAAAAAGCTTACTCATCTTGACATTAAGCATGAAAATATAATTCTTACTAATGAAGCCGACGGAAGTTTACGTCCTGTCCTCATTGATTTCGGGCAGTCGAAGCATTACGACAAGAAGGGGAATGCCACATCACAGCTAACGAATGCAGGATGCAGTGATGGTTTTGCCCCTCAGGAGCAGTATCAGGGACTCACGAAGTTTACTCCTCAAGCGGATGTTTATGCTGTATGCGCCACAATGCTATTTCTTCTTTCCGGACGGCAGCCTGTGAAATCGTCAGAAATGACAGAAGCTAAAATCAGGGAGATGATAGGAGGGAAGGTTTCGCAAAATGTTCTGGATGCCATCATCAAGGGTATGAAAGCTAATAAAGATGACCGCACTCAGTCGGTGGATCAGTTGGCTTCCGATCTTGGTCTTGATATATCGGATATGGATCATGACGGAAACGTTACGCGCCTTCTCGACATCAAGCAGAAACCATCATTTGATTTCAAGAAGTTTATAAAACCACTCATTATTGCAGTGGCATGTGGAGGTGTGGTATATGGAATAATTGCCCTCGTTAATCACCAATCCACTTCCAATAATGACATTGCGGTGGTGACTGTGGATTCAGTTACGGAGGAATACACGGATAGCGTTACAATGACTCCCGCCGGCAATCTTACTCCCGAACAGCCGATTCAGGCCGAGACTCCTTTGGCTGAAGAGCCTCAGAAAGTCAAGGTTGCCGACAATAGCAAGGATACCGAGGCCGAGAAGAAAAAGAAAGAGGAGGAAGCTAAGGCAAAGGCCGAGCAAGCAGCAAAGGAAGAAGCCAAGAAGAAAGAGGAAGCTATGAAGCAGAATATAGGAGATAATCAAACTTTGAAGCCGGAGAAACCGAAGCAAGAAACCAATGATCAGTTGTTTGCAAAAGCCAAGACAATTTCCGATCTGCAGGCGTTGGCCGACAAAGGATATGCAAAGGCTTACGCTCCGTTGGCCGAAAAATATTTCGCTGCGCGCAACTGGCATTCTGCCGACAGATATCTTAGAAAGGCAATATCTTCCGGTGTGGGAGTATCACAGGCGCGTCAGGTAGCCGACCGTCTTGATAAAATTGGATTCTATGATAATGGCGAAAATGGTGGAAAACCATAAGGCTCGTTTCAAAGGTTGATTTATTACTATAATAATGAGTAAATCTAAGATTGTGGAAAGTGCCTTACCGGTCACGACTGTTGTGGTATCTAAAAAATATCAGTACAGGGTGGTGGAGGTGTTAGGTGCAGGGGGATTTGGTATTACATATAAAGTGAGAAGACTTCAAGATAATAGAATCCTCGCGATGAAGGAATATTTTCCGGATAAAATGTGCGAAAGAGGCCGCGACAACTCGATGTCTTTTTTCAAGACTAACGCATCTGAAATCAAGAATGGAATTGAAAATTTTATCACTGAGGCTAAACGACTAAACAGGGAGAACATTTCTCATCCTAATATTGTGGATGTTTATGAAGTGTTTGAGGCAAACGACACGGCTTATTATGTGATGGAGTATATAGATGGGAAGAATCTTCGTCAATATATCAAGGATAATCGAAATAAGCCTATGAGTGTAGATCAGATGTTGAGCGTTATTAGGCCACTACTTCATGCTTTAACTCTTCTTCATAAGAATAAACTGACTCATCTGGACATAAAACATGATAATATAATCCTTGCAAATGAAAGGGATGGTTCTTTACGTCCTGTTTTGATTGATTTTGGACAATCTAAGCATTATGATCGGAAGGGAAATGCCACTTCAACTTTGACAAATGCCGGATGTAGTGAAGGTTTTGCACCTCCTGAACAATATCTTGGTCTTAGAACATTTACTCCTCAGGCCGATGTCTATGCTGTTTGTGCCACAATTCTTTATTTGCTTACCGCTCAACAGCCTGTGAGGTCTTCGGAAATGAGTGCTTCCAAGATTCTTGAGATGTTAGGAGATGAAGTGCCGGAAAGTATTAGGAAAGCTTTGGTGAGGGGTATGAATCCAAATTTGGTTATGAGGACGCCGAGTATCAGTAGGTTGGCACAAGAATTAGGGATTTGTACAGTAGGTACTGACGCTGATACAAACGTTACCCGCCTTCTCAATAATCCCTTAAAGAAGAGATCTGTAAATATTGACCGTTTTTTAGATCTTGTCAGGTCTAAGAAAGCGCCTGTCGATCAAGGAAAACTTAAGATACTTGGTGGAGTTTTAGCAGTAGCAGTTTTGATAATATTTGCTATATGGGGTATTGGAAGTATAGTCATTAACACAAGTTCTCCTTCCCTCGGAACTAAGCTTTGGGGTAGCATTAGTGCATTGCGTAACCATATAGGTGATATCTGGATGTGGATTCTTTGTATTATAATATTGGTAGCATGCGTACAAATCACTTATAAGATTAAATGTAAGTATGGAAAATGGAAAATTCTAATAGGTGGCATATTATTTTTGTGCGGCGTTATAGGAGTTCTGGCTATGTTGGCTTCTTCTCATCAAGCTTACGTTTGGGGATTTGATATTTTTCCCCTGCTCATAATCATTGGTATATTGGCTTTGTTAGGGGTTATTTTCGGCTCATTTGCCTCAAAGGAGAATTAACTTACTACATTTGAAAAATATCATTTTGGAAGGAAATTATAAGTTTTATTTATGATGTATATAGAATATTGAATGTTTTTAATGATTGATTTATGAGAAAACTGATATTATCTTTATTTGTTGCTTTCTTTTTTATCGCTCCGGTAGAGGGTAAAAAATATGCGTGGGAATATGATTTCAAAAGGTTGCAGAAAGAGGCAACTGCCGGTGATATGATGTCGCAATATTGGTTGGGGAAAACCTACTCTGAGGGGCGTCTTGGAGTAACTCCAGATCAGGCTAAAGCATTTGAATGGTATCTCAAGGCTGCACAACAGGGCGATGCGGATTCCCAATTGGAAGTGGCCCTGCGTTATGAAAAGGGCAATGGTACTCTCAAAAATGAAAAGGAATTTATTTATTGGCTTGAGAAATGCGCTGATAACGATGTAGATAATACAAGCACGTTCATTGCTCGTATTAATCTTGGAAGGTTTATCGGTTTAGGCTTGAATGGTCTTGAAAAGAATCCGGAAAAGGGGATAGCTATTGTGAAAAGAGCAAGTCTTCGAAATTATCTTTCCAGTGATGAGGTCACTTTCAGAGAGGTAGCAAAACACAATATTCTTGGAGATCTTCTTATTGAAAAGGCTAACGCCACATTTAATCCGGATGATTATCTGGAAGCTGAAAAGGCCTATGGTCAATCGGTGAATGAACTCGACAAAAGGTGGGTTGAGGGATGCCGTAAAGACTTTCAGCATGCCTTGAACTCGATTGCTTTGGCTCGTCTTCTCTATAACACATATGCTGATAAGGATGATTATACTGTTATGATAGATGCTTTAGACAGATCAGCACGATGGGGAAATCCGAATGCTAAATATGTGCTTGGTGAATTCTATTATTTCGGAGAGTATGGATTGGAAAAAGATACATCCAAAGGTTGGAAGCTCTGGTCGGAGTGTAGAAAGACTCATTCCAAAGCAGCATATATGATGGCCGAAGAATATTATAATCACCGTAATTATGAGAATGCCGTGAAATTCTTCACCACATTTGTAGAATCAGACTATCCCGAATATCCGGCCAGTGACGAGGCGAAAAGCGATGCTTATCGAAAACTCTCCACCATGTATCGTTATGGACGAGGGGTAGCAGCCGATGAAAAAAAGGCTGATGATTATCTGGAAAAGGCAGCCGCCCTCGGTGATGCTGATGCCGCTCAGATTCGAAGTTGGCTTGGAGGGATGTAAGAATAATTTAAGGTAATTATATACAAATTTACACAATAATTTTGAAACCATAATCAAAAGGGCAAAGAAAAATGTTATCATAGTAAAGCAAACCTAAAGAAATACTATGGAAACAAAATCCTCCCTAATCAGTTTCATCCTGCAATTCCCCGATGAAGAGAGTTGTGTAAAGTATCTTGAACAAATCCGATGGGGAGAAAAGGTTGTGTCTCCGTTTGACGCATCTTCAAAAGTGTATAAATGTGCGAACGGCAAATACAAATGCCGTAACACTGGAAAGTATTTCGATGTAAAGACAGGAACGGTATTCTCCGGCACTAAGCTTTCGCTGCGCAAATGGGTGTTCGCAATGTTCATGTTTATCTCACACAAGAGGGGCATATCCTCCTGTCAACTCGCACGTGATTTGGGTGTGACCCAAAAGACAGCTTGGAATATGCTTCACAAGATACGTGCATTCATGAAGTCCCAGAACAATCAGCAGGTGTCAGGAGACGTGGAGATAGACGAGACCTTCGTAGGAGGCAAGAACAAGAACCGCCATAAGGACAAGAAGGTGGAGAAATGTCAAGGGCGCAGTTTCAAAGACAAATCTCCAGTGTTCGGTGTGTTGCAGAGGGGTGGCAATGTTTCGGCACTGGTTGTCCCCAACACCAAAGCATCCACCTTGAAGCCTTTGATAGTAAAGATGATTAGGGAGGGGAGCAATGTGTTCACAGATGGATGGGAATACAGTGGGCTTGAAAAATATAACCAATACTCTGTTGATCATAGCCGTTCTTTGTACGGGATGGAAATTGTGACTGATGACGGAGAGATTGTTAATGCCTGTACTAATGGGATAGAGAATGTATGGTCGCATTTCAAGAGGATGGTGTTCGGTACACACTATAAGGTCAGCAAGGAGCATCTTCAAAAGTATCTTGATGAATTTATTTTCAGATTTAATACCCGAAAGATTAGCGAGATTGAAAGATTTGAGCTATTTTTGCAGTGTATTAATGCAGCGTAGATTATGGCGAAGAAGAAAGAAACAAAGAAGAATTCTCCCATGGAGACCAAAGATATTGTGGTACCAAAGGAGGAACTTGATGTGTTGTTGAAGAGGATGTTAGGAAAAAAATAGATTTAGCTGTCAAAGCATTTATTTATTTACAAATCTTGTGGTCTCTATCTAAAAAACAGAGATAAAAGGTAGCATTCATTCTATAACCATGAACTCTTATTTCATCATCAACCCTTAATTCAAACATCTTAATTTCGTTATCAAGAGATGATATAAATTCATTTTTACCATAATTTTCTCTTGGAATAACAGTATATGCTAATCCTCGTTTTTCTCTTTTACTGGCAGTTTCATAGACTTGTTGCCATGTCATAGAATGCAACTGTTTGTTGAACTTCCAAAATTTGGATAATTCAGTTTTTGTCCAATCTGAAAAACATTGATATTGAGGTTGAATATTCTTTATAGAAATAAAAACCAACTTATCGTTTCCACTTTTATCAAAAGAGTCAACGTTTACATCTGTATTTCTAACTATATATTTCCGCTCATTGTTAGTGCGATGCTTAATTCTACTTGACATTAACTGAATGATAATACTGATACATTAATCTTAGTGGAATAACTTTGTCTGATTTTGCATATTCTGGTAGATCACCACGCGTTTCTAACCAAGGACGTTCCTTATGTGTAAGCTGTTCCAAATAAGATGCTGAATGTTCACCATAAATATCCATAACCTCTTCCAATAGCTCCCTACTATCATTCGGCAATGTCGGGGGTGTAATTTCAACCTGTGTAATATTGATATTTGTATAACGGGGTGTGTCAGCAAATCTACTATACTGAGAGGGTACAACCGGTCCATGAGCCCATGCCTCAATATCTTCATCAAATAATGGCTCATTAAAAATAGTATAGTGCCACGCTTGACAATAGTACAATAATTTTTGCAGTTTCAAAGGGGATATGGTATCTCCAGATTCTATATTGATTCGCGATAAAATCCAATCGGCTATTTCTTTTGCTAAGTACATACCATCCAATTTTATTTGCAAATATAACAAATTTGAACAAAATAAACAACTGATAATCAAAAACAATTTTGCTAACATTAACATTACCAAATAATTATTTGAATTTTTTCTTTAAAATATTTGAATATTTAGATTATTTATCCTAATTTTGCACTTGAAAGTCGAGAGAGACTTTTTACATCTTGTTAATGAATAGCGTTTGATGCTATTGTACCCGGTTCAGAAAACTGCCAATTTTCATACACAACGGGGACAATGCACTGAACGCCCACAATACCTCCATGCCTTATGGCGTGGTTGATTGGTGGGCTTAGTGTCTTTGTATGTTGTGTGGGTATGGCAGTGCCTCTGAATCGTACAGGATGCAAAAGCCCACCACTATTGTTTGGTGGTGGCAATAACTTCGGCAATATTGCAACATAACCAAATAAAAGAGAGATGAGACATTTTAAAATTTTCCTGTTTCTAACAGGATTCTTGCTTTTAACCTTAGCTTCTCCTATATCATCAAAAGCTCAGGATATGGAGAAAACCGTTATCATAACAAAGAAGTGGGGAGGGTCGGTGCATTCACGCATAGTTATGTATGCACTATCAGTTACCGAATCCTACAACTCAGACTTGACAATCGACAACTACAGGTTCCTATTTTCTGCCCAGAATGACAAATATGAACTAATTCAAGATTTGTTTGTCGTAGCAGGCGGAAGCGCACAAGAGGTTTTTAATTTTACGAAATGGGTTCTTAGCTTTATTGATACATGCCAAGTAGAAAACCTTAAGGTGCCTATTGAGGATTTTAATGTGCCAGTTACAATTGAATATAGAAATTTTGGGATTATGGGTAAAAAATACTATATTCAAAATGGATCTAAATACCACTGTTTTAAGAAATCTGACTTTGAGAAAATCCAAAAGGAACTATTAAAGTATTGTAAGGAACACGGGATTGATGTTGATACAAAAGTAGATGTTGAAGTGAATCCATCACTTGCTAAAAAACAGTAATTTTCTTTTTTTACAATAAGGGATAGAGTATTCGCACTACTCTATCCCTTCTCCTAATGAAACCAAGCGTGACTGGGTAGGTGTCACGCATTAGTCAAATCAAAAATATAAACAATATGAGTGATCTAAAAGTAGGCGATGTCGTTAGACTAAAATCCGATGAAAACGGAGTTAAAATGACAGTCGCATCTGTAAACAATGGAGAGATACAATGTATCTACTTCAATGAGTCGGAACAGAAAGTTGTCATGACAATGGCTATGCCAGAAGAGGTTGTCACTTTAACGAACAATACAACAAAGGCAGAAAAGGATTTTTATAGATAAACTAAAACTATTGCCATGACTCCTTATTTCAGCATTAGTCCAATTACAGGCAAACGCTCCAGTGTTCAAGGGTATGAGTATGGTGAAGACTATATTAACATTTGTTTTTCAAATGGAAGTGTCTATACCTACACTCTTGAATCTTCTGGCGAAGGCCATCTTTCAACATTGAAAAGTCTTGCAGATGCGCAAAGTGGTTTGAATACTTACCTGACGAAATTCAAGCCACCTCACGCTTCCAAAACTCGTTAATCGAAGACCATTAGTTCTTCATTCTCTTCAAACGGACCTATTCTTTCGAAACGGGATAGGTCTTTTTGCGTGATATTGTGGATATATCCACCACCACCTATTGCTTCTACCTGTGGGAATCTTGGATTCCAATATATGCGGTAGTAATCCTCTCCGTCATATATCACATCATCTTCATAGATTCTATGTCCATTCTTGTCAACCAAGTCAGAAGGGAAATCAGAAGCTACCATTTTTATATCTTTCATTTTAATCTCGCTCTTTTTCGTTATCTTTGTACTACCGAACAATCGGTGTAGGTTTGTATATAATTGCCTAATTTAATTCCCCGTTAGAATAATTCATATCATGGAACATGTAGTCTCATGTATCAATAATATAATTAAATAGTACTACACATGAGTGTTTTGAATTGGATATCCGGCATTTTGATGGCAATAGCATTGATTCTTCCTTCGATTTTATCGGGTTGGTATAAAAAGATTAATATCTTTTTAGTGGGAGTAGCGTTTTTCATTCTGCTATATATCCCTTTGGCTATTAAGGTTTTCTTCTTTACCCCTGATAATGGTGGATATGATCACGAATTATTGATATGGCAGATATTCATTATAGGACTCCTTAAAATTTTCTTGTCATTCTTAATAGGTTGTCTAATCATGGCGATAGGGAATAAGAGAATAAAATAAAAGCTATCAATTCCTAAATTATAACTACTTAAACCATTGAAGAAAATAAGAATGAAAAAAATATGGAATTCTATATTTCTCCTTTTTGTTTTTTTCCTGACATTCCTTAACAATGGAATTCTTTTTGCTTCCCAAAATGAAAGCAAGGAATTAACCAAAGCCTTGGAGTATCTTGAAAAATATAATAAAACCGGGGATAGTGGATACCGCAGACTCTTCCAAGAATACTTGTCAGATGCTGCTGAAAATCGAGACTCGAAAGCGGAATATCTTTATTATCAATTTTCAAAACATCGTCCATACAATGGAGAGGTATATGAAGATATCCGTTTATCCGATTCTTTAGCCTATGTTTATCTGGAACGGGCTGCCGTTAGAGATTATCTTCCTGCACTTGGTGAAATGGGGCACTTATATTCTCAAGGCGTGTATAATGGGTATCATGATATAAAGAAAAATCGAAATCTTGGATTTGATTGTCTCAAACGGGCAGAAAGCCTAAATGATCCTGATATTCATCTTGCATTGGCACACCATTATATCGGTCAATCAGATAGTATTACAAATGGTTTAGCAAATGCTGATGCAGAATTGATCAAAGTAGAGAAATTTGGTAATAAAAAATATTTTTGGCCTGTATTGAAGGCAAAAGCTAATATAGCCTTTCTCAAAGATGATTTCAAGACAGCATCAGGTCTTTATAAAAAGTGGCTTGAAAAGTCAGATCAGGAGATAAGGAAAGCTTTTCAGGGTAAATGGATGAAAATGGATGAAAATTTTGTAGCTCCCGATTATGATGATCTTGCTATGGCTGCCGGATCATTTATGGAAAGTGGAGACATTCAGTTGTTAACTATGGTTACAACAGGAAACGATGTAGTGTTGAATTCAAGAAATTATGATGAACCAAAAATAAAGATGGATCTTTCAATCTGGGATTCTTCTGATCAAGGGAAGATAAACTTGCATATTATGGAGATTGTAAATGACTATTTTGTAAGAGGTAACAGGGTAAAGGGAAACAGGTTGAAGAAATACTCATTTTTACCCACTCTCTATTCATATAGTGAGGCGTTTCCTTCCGGCTTTTATCTTGATATGTCTCGATATTATAAAAAGACAGGAAATTATAATATGGAGAAGGAGGTTTTGAAAAAGGGATCTGAAAAAGGAAATCGCAATTGCTCTTTGATATTGGCTTCACGGTACTTTTATGGAAGTGATGATTATCCAAAGGATTTAGATTCATGCTATGAATATTTAGGTAGAATCGAAAGTGATATGCTTTCCAATAAGTCTATGTCCGGGGAAATTGCAGCGAAAGCAGCTTACCTATTATCGAAAATATATTATACTTCAGACTTTTCTCATCATGATTATAAGAAAGCCGTATCATATGCCAATAGGTTCCGGAATGTAAAAGGATTTTCAAATCAGTCTCGTGCTCTTAGCGATATTTATCGACTTTTATCGAATTGCTATCGGTTTGGAAGGGGAGTGGAGATTGATGAGAAGTTGGCTGATGAATACCTGAGTCACGCCTCCGAGGAAGGTGACCCCGATGCCAAGGAGATAGTGGAATGGTTCTATGGGGAGAAGAAAATGGTGGATTCATCCAATAATCCCTAAGATTCACACAAGAAAGGAATGTTTTCTTGCAGATTGAAAAATAGATTATTAACTTCGCGATATAAAGATAAACGAAATATAAACTTTTAAATTCTGATATATATGGAGACTAAAACTATCAACTCCGTTTCCGGAGGGGAAAAGAAGGAAAATAAGAATGGGAAAGGGAAAAATGTTGCTATGGAGGGTGCTAAGGTAGCAGGAGCCGCAGTCGTAGGAGCAGGAGCTGCATTTGCCGCTTCAGCAGCTTTCTCTTCCCCTGATGATGTCCAGGAGGAAATCGTTGCTCCAACCGATGAAGAGAATGTTGTCGGCAATGGAGAAGAGAATCAAGTGGAAGAGGAGAAACCCAAAGCTGATGCCCCGAAAGAGGAGGTGAATCCCGATGAGATAGTGATCTCTCATGAACAGGTAGAGGAGATATTAGGCCCACAGGATATCGCCGTAGTGGAGGTGGAACCGGTGGAGGGAGAACCATCAATCACTCCGGGTGAAGATGTCATAGCAGTAGTGACACCCACAGATCCTTCTGAAATCATTGATCCGGGATCCATAATTGAAATAGATCCAACAACTATTGAAATTCCGGAAGAGAATATCGTAATGGTAGATGTTGATCCGGAGAATATTTTAGATCCCGAAGATATTATTATTGATGGTCTTCCCCAGGATCCTGGTCCCGGTGCGGAGATTCCTGAAATTGATGATCCTACATTCTTTTCCGCTGAGATTGATGATACTGCATTCGAATCTGCTGAGTATATTGCTCCGGATGACATAATCTGATACGGCGATGAAAAAGTTATTCATAACAATAGGAATCGCTCTTATGGCAGGATCGATTCCGGCATTGGCTGCAAAGCCTGTGCAGACGAAGGCGGAGGCTATTGACAGTATAAAGAATGTAATAGCCCTCGCCGGCAAGGGGGATGCCGATGCGCAAAATCGACTTGGCACCTGGTATTATACCGGCAAGCATGTGGATCAGGATTACAGACAGGCATTAGAATGGTGGTCAAGGGCTGCCAAGCAAGGTCATAATGAAGCTGTCGGCAATATGGGAATATCCTATCAATATGGACGAGGCACCGACCGTGACTCCCTGATGGCTGTGAAGCTTTATGAGAAATCTCTCAAAGGAGGGAACCCCTCCCTTTTGGAACGACATGAAAAAATGGCTCAGAAGGGAGAGCCTTTCAGTAATATGCTTCTCAATGAAGTCTATCGGAAAGGTATAGGTGTGGAAAAAGATACGGAGAAGGCGAACAAGTATTTGGCTGCTGTTGCTGATAAAGGTGACTTGATTGCACAGCGAGATCTCGCTCTGATCTATCTCAATGCCAAGAATCCTGCTGCTGCCGCTCCCTGGTTGAAGCGCGGTGCGGATGCAGGCAACAAGACATGCCGCTACTATTATGGTCAACTTCTGCTCAATGGTAACGGTGTGAAGCAGGATAAGAAGGCCGGTGCTAACTATATGCTTCTTGCCGCCCGCGACACATTCCCACAGGCGATGTATTATCTCGGCAATCTTTATATGGATGGTGAGGGACTTGCTAAAAGTCCGGAACAGGCTGTGGAATGGTATCAGAAAGGAGCCGCCAACGGTGAAAAACGCGCCATGTGGAATCTCAGCCGTTGCTATCGCGAGGGTGTCGGCACTCCGGTGAATTATTTCAAATCCGCTTATTGGCTTGCGGAAGTGGGAGCAGATAATAATTTTGTGGAGGTGAAGAAATTATTACGTGATACAATCCCCAATTCTCCTTTTGTGAAATACCTTGAAGCTTTCAGTAAGCTCGACAGTAATTCTTTTCCCGAAGCCATGAAGGATTTCAAGGCTATGGAGAAAGCAGTTTCAACAGATTCCAAGATTATGCAGGGCTTTATTCTTATGGCTGATTCATACAATAAGAAGAATTACAAGAAAGGGTTAAAGCTATTAGAGGAAGCTGCGAAAGAGAATCCTATGGCGGAATATTTTCTTGGGGCTTTGTATGAAAACGGACAAGGAGTAGATCGCGACATGAAGAAAGCTGCTGAATATTATCAGAAGGCTGCCGACCGCGGGTTCGGGCTTGCAATGGGGGCACTCGGCGACATGTATTATGAAGGTAGAGGGGTAGATACTGATTTTGCCAAGGCTTGTGAACTTTATGAGCAAGCTTATACAATCGGAGAACTTTACGAAGGCCCGGCCGGTCGTTATGCCACTTGCCTTGCAGAAGGGAAGGGAGTGACTCAGAATAAAGAGAAAGCAGAAAAGGTGAATAAGATCAATCATAAGAAAAAATTTCAGGCTCTCCTGGATCTTATGAAGTGATTTTAAGAAAGAATAATTAGTTAGTTCCTGCTAAACCGAACAATTTAAATTTTTGATTGTATTATTACGTAGGAGTGGTGGATTTCGCGTGAGCGGACTCCACCAATTTTTATTATTACCCGACGATAAAGTCCTTGATGACCTCGTAGTCATTGCTAAAAGGTCTTGTGTTAGAAAAATTTGGATATCGATGTTGTCAAATGGAAAATTAGGCTTCTGGGGTCTTACTGCTTTAGTGTTTGGCCTTGTTGTGGGATTGGGAATTTTCAATCTGCCTCAGAATATGGCTGCCTCGGCCTCTCCGGGTGCTGTGTTCTGGGGATGGGTGATCACAGGCTTGGGAATACTCCCTTTGGTGTTGGCCTTCAAATGGCTCAGCACCCATTACCCGCAATATAATGCAGGATTATATCAATACGCCTTAGCCGGATTCGGAAAATATGCGGGATTTAACATAGCATGGGGATACTGGCTGTGTTCTGCATTTTCAAACGTGGCCTATGCAGTGATACTCAACGACTCGGTTGGAGCTTTCTTTCCGGTTCTTCTCAAGCATGGGGCGGCTATGGTGATCTTTGGATCCATCATGATATGGGTGATGTTCTTCATAGTTTCCATGGGTCTGCGCACAGCCAAATTCATCAACAACCTTCTTGCCTTGATCAAGATTCTGATGCTTCTGGGCATTATAAGTGTCTTTATAATCTTTTTCCGACTTGATCTTTTCAAGGCAGAAATATGGGGAGATTTCTCTCTGATCGGCACTCCGATGGATCAGATAAAATCCACAATGATGATCACTCTGTTCTGTTTCTTTGGGGTGGAAGGAGCTGTGATGATGTCGGCTCGGGCCAAGAAGTATAAAGATGTGGGTAAAGCTGGAATTGCCGGCTTTCTCATATCTCTGACACTATATCTTTTGGTGTCGCTGCTATGCTATGGATTAATGGCACGAGCCCAATTAGCAAAACTCCCTAACCCATCAATTGCATATATACTTCGCGATGTGTGTGGTTCCTGGGCCTATTGGACCGTAATCGTCGCCATTATCATATCTCTGTTAGGAGGATGGGTGTCATGGACTTTAGTTGTGGCGCAGGTGCCATACGAGGCTGCATTGGTGAAGATTCTTCCTCCGGTTTTTAAAAAAACAAATCGACACGGAATGCCTACATTCGGATTGATGGCTTCAAGTGTGGTGATGATGCTCTTTCTTTTGCTGGTGGTTATGGCTGATGATGTCTATCTCGCGGCGCTCCATATAACCAGCCTCATGATTATTCCATGCTATCTCTTCACCGGCCTCTTCCTATATAAGGTTGCTCCCGACTTAAAGATAAAAGGGCTGGCCACGGTCACAATTCTTTTCTGTCTATGGATGGCATACGCAGGTGGACTGAAATTGTTATTCATGACATCATTATTCTATCTATTAGGCACCGGCTTCTATATACGGGCTCAAAGAGATAATTATCCTGAACGCAAGAAACTGTTCACTCCTGTAGAGTGGGTATTTTTTATTCTTCTGTGTGTGGCTTCGGCTGTTACTGTATATCTCTTGACCCTTTATTGAACATGGTCTTGAATTTTCTTGTTTTAAATTCATATAATATTCTTGATAATCCATATCTGCTATGATTGATTCTATTATAAATATTTTGCGCGAATATCCCACATTAGCTTTATTCCTGACAGTAGGGTTAGGTTTCCTTTTCGGGCGAATAAGAATCGGCAATTTCTCTTTAGGAAGTGTCACTGCAGTATTGCTTGTTGGTGTGCTGATAGGTCAACTCAACATTCCGATGTCGGGACCGCTGAAGATGGTGTTCTTTATGATGTTTCTATTTTCAATAGGATATAGTGTAGGCCCTGACTTTTTCCGGTCGCTCCGAGGTGATGGCTTGAAGCAGGTTGGCTTCGCACTTATCATGGGGGCATGCTGCTTTGGAAGTGTCATGCTCTTGGCGTCGCTGATGGGATATACCAAGGGAGAGACAGTGGGTATGTTTTCCGGATCCCAGACTTGCTCAGCGCTTATAGGGGTTGGAACAGAAGCCCTCGGCAGATTGGGCCTTTCACCTGAGAAACTAAAGGAGGAAGTCAATATAATTCCGGTCTGCTATGCCGTGTGCTATATTTTCGGCACTTTGGGCACAGTCATCATACTTGGTAATCTCGCACCGCGTCTCCTGGGAGGCACCGAAAAGGTGAAACAAGCTACAGTAGAGTTGGAAAAGAAGCTGAATTCAGGCGACCATTCGAAAGACCCGGCTTATGTCAATGCCATGCAGACCGTGGATTACCGCGCCTTTCATGTGAAGTCGGATTTTTTCAATATCCCGCAGACTGTGCATGATACCGAAGTATATCTTCATCAACAGGGTATCGATGTCTATATCGACAGGATACGCCATAACAACGATATTTTCGCACCCCGCCATGACGACCGTATATATGCCGGAGATGAAGTGGTGGTGTGTGGAAGATCAGAATTCATCATCCATGTGGAAGGATATATCGGGAATGAGATTTCAGATGCGGAAATATTGACTTATCCGTTAGACCGTGTGGGTGTCCTTGTTAAGAAAAAAGAATTCATTGGAAAACGTATTTCCGACCTCCGCCGCCATAGTTTCATGCATGGAGTGGTGGTCAGGGATGCTTTCAGAGATGGTAAGCCCCTTGAGATAAGCCTTGAAACCACTTTCCAAAAAGGTGACCGTCTCACGGTGGTGGGTCGTCCTGTACAAGTAAAAACAGCAACCTCCCATATAGGTCATGTGGATCGTCCTTCTGTCCAGAGCGATCTTATGTTTGTCGGACTTGCAATCTTTATTGGGGGCCTTTTCGGAGCTATGAGTTTCTGGGTAGGAAGTATTCCTGTAAGTTTCGGCACGAGTGGCGGCGCTCTGATAGCCGGTCTGGTATTCGGTTGGCTTCGTTCCAAGCGACCCACTTTCGGCAATATCCCCGATGGTGCTCTATGGCTTATGAATAATCTTGGTCTTAACGTCTTTATAGCTGTTGTGGGTATAGAGGCAGCTCCCTCGTTTGTATCAGGAATAAAAACCGTCGGCCCGATGCTCTTTGTGGTTGGTGCCATCGCCACTATGATTCCCGTTTTCTTCGGTCTTTGGTTAGGTCATAAGGTATTTAGGTTTAATCCGGCCATCACAATGGGATGTGTGGCCGGAACGCGAACCTGCACAGCTGCTTTAGGTGCTGCTCAGAATGCTTTGGGGAGCACCGCTCCGGCAATCGGATATGCCGTGACCTATGCCGTAAGCAATATAATGTTGGTGATCTGGGGGCTTATCACTGTGCTTATAATATAAAGATTTGTGCTTGTAATATGGTGACTATTTTTTAATGCAAGCACATTATAATTCACACTTAAAGATAAATGGCAGATTTTACAAATTATCAGAATATACTTCTTGAATCGGGCATAGCAATCGGATTTGAGTCGGTAAACGTATTTCATGATAAAGGGTTGGATGAGTCAGAAACAGTGGGAAAATGGTTTTATCGCATTTCTGCGCTTCTTCCCGAACAGACACATTCCCTGAATGTCGGTCTCGTGGTGGATCCATTGCAGCGTTTCCCCGATACTGATGCTCTGGTCACTTTCAAGAAGGGGATCCCTATCGGGGTATTGACAGCGGATTGTGTGCCTGTTCTGATATATGCTCCTGATGTGGAAGGAGTGGTAGCTGTTCATGCGGGCTGGAAAGGAACGTTGGGTGGCATCATCGAGTATGTTTTAAGTATTCTTGAGGAATATGGGGCTGATCCCGCCAAGATGAAAGTGGCATTCGGGCCTTCGATAAGCGAGGAGAATTATGAGGTTGACCGTGATCTGGCAGAGAAGTTTGGGGCGGCAGGATTTGGTGATTGTGTGCACTATCCCAAAGGAAAGGATGGAAAACCGCATATAGACCTTCAGGGAGTGAATTGTCGAAGGCTTATAAAGAGGGGAGTACTTCCTGAAAATATAAGACTTCATGATGGCTGCAGTTTCGGTTCTTGCCGTGAAGATGGATCGCCGAAATACTATAGTCATCGTAGGAGCCAAGGGGCACCGGGAAGAAATCTGACTTACATCATGCTTCGCGAAGATGTGAAATAGCTCAGATTTAATTTATCGGAACCATTGAGAAATATCAAAAAGGTGAAATTTTAGTAATATTAATCTATACTCGACGTTAAAACAATAACAGCAAAAGAGACCAATTATGAAGAAGATATTGATTATGGGGGCGAGCTCCGGCATAGGCCTGAGAGTGGCCGAGGAGTTTGCCTCAAGAGGAGTTAGAGTAGGACTTGCCGGTAGAAATACCGAGCCATTGAAAGCCCTTAAAGAGAAGTATCCTATGGCTGTGGTGTGGGATAGAATTGATATAAATGAAGAGGAGGCGCCCCGCCGTATGCTCGATCTTATCGAGCGTATGGGAGGAATGGATATATATTTCCATGTCTCCGGTATTGGATACGAGAATCCGAATCTTGATCCCACGCAGGAGGTTGCTATTATTAATACCAATGCCACAGGTTTCGCGAGAATGTTGAGCACTGCTTACCGTTATTTCAAGGAGATGCGAAAGCCGGGACAGATTGTGGGATTGACAAGCGTGGCCGGCACAAACGGTATCGGCAGGATGTCGGCGTATTCATCCTCTAAAAAGTGCGCGCAGACATATATGGTGGCACTCGAACAGCGTGCCAATGCCGAGGAACTTGACATTAAATTCACAGATATCCGTCCGGGATGGATTCGAACACCTCTGTTAAATGAAGATAAAACATATCCCATGGAGATGTCGCTCGATTATGTTGTGCCTATGATTATCAAGGCAATAGTGCGTCATCCGAGAGTTGTCGTTATCGACTGGCGATACAATCTTCTTGTAGGTCTTTGGAGAATGATTCCTAACGCACTGTGGACACATATTGATTTCGTATTGAAATAAAAGATAGATGTTCAAATTATCAATAGAGGCTCCATCCAATAAAATTTCGTAATGCCGATAGCAAATGATTTTTATTGGATGGAGCCTCTATGATGAAAATATTCGATCATTGGTTATATACCGAGCGCTTTCTTCATAGATCCGGGACTAATCACTCCCTGAAGCACTTCAGAATCGTTGAAAACCATATAAGGGATAAGATCAAAATCCGTTCTATTATCCACCTCCTTCTCTTCCTCTTTGACTTGAGCTGCGTATTCATCACTATTAAGCATCACACTTACAGCATTTCTATCCAAACCGCATTTCTCGGCAATGTCCAATAGGACATCATGATCTGACAGTCGGAGATTATCAATGAAGTTGGCATGGAAAAGTGCGAAATTAAGTTTGATATAAGTTTCCTGTGGATATTTGTCCTGCGCATATTCCATAAGTCGGTGAGCATCAAATGTGCTGCACACCGGTGTGGTTGCCAATTTATATTCGAGACCGACCCGAGAGGCCATTTTAGTGATCCTTTCCATCAGATGCGTGGTTTCCTCCATAGTGAATTTATGTCCATCCATGAAGTGCTGAGTCATACTTTCGGTGGGAACGAGCGGAGCGTTCGGATCAAGTTGATAGGATAGGAACCGGATGGAAATTCTATCTGCAAGACCTTTCTTCTCAATTATATCCATCAGTTGCTTTTCTCCAATGTATGAATAGGGGCATGCGAAATCCGCCCAGATCTGTATTTTCATAGTATTAATCTCTTGTTTCTATTTTCTAAACAATTATCTCGATATGCAGGTTCGTTCAATAATATGCAAGGGATAAAAAAAGCCCGTATGAGTTTTAAGATTGTAAGAATCTTGAACCATTGCCAAAAGGATGATGTTTTAAAAATAAAAAGAATACCACTATGAACACAACACAACCTATGGCTCAGAAGAGTCGAACATCCGCTATGATATGGGGCAATTTGCTTGCTCTTTCCACTGCAATCTGTTGGGGTCTCAACGAACCTGCTAACAAAGCAATAATACCTGATTGGATTTCTGCCTCTGGCGTGGCATTGGGACGCATATTCGGAGCCACAATATTAATATGGATTTTATCACTGTTTTTCAAGAAAGAGAAGATACAGCGAGGTGACTGGAAGCTGCTTTGGGCGTCAGCTCTTATGATGCTTGGTTTTGTATATGTATTTTCTTTGGCATTTAATACAGCTTCTCCTATAGATATTGCACTTATCTTGACTTTCCAGCCTATACTGGTGGTAATTATCAATGCCATATTCAAGCACGAACATGTATCTGTCCTTGAAGTGGTGGGAATGGTGGTAGCATTAGGAGGAGCAGTGATAGTTATTTTAGGAGGAGGCAATTTCGATTCAGGACGACTTATAGGTGACTTCTTCGCTGTAGTATGTGCAGTGACTTACGCTATCTATCTTGTAATTATTGAAGGTCCATCACATCGTTACGGTGCAATAAGCCTTATGAAATGGGTTTTCCTATTCACCTCAATACTTGCCCTCCCGTTAATATTTACTGTTCCGGCTGACCTGCCTATTTTCACACATGGGAAAGCGATGCCATGGTTGTTATTAGGATTTATCATACTGTTTCCTACGGTATATTGCTATATGGTCACTCCTCCTGCCATACGTCTTGTAGGAAGCGAAGTCCTGGCGTTTTATCAATATCTTGTGCCGGTGATCACCACTGTAGTTGCAATTGCTGTTAAAATGGATTCTTTCCATTGGTATCAACCGGTGTCATTCCTTATAATTGTAGCCGGTGTGATTCTTGTCAACTATGCCAAGTCAAAGTCGGAAAAGAAAAGTTAATACAGCTTACAGGAAAGCAATTTTTTAAGACAGTAGAACAGTAGAGACAGGAGATTTTTCTTTACTAATTCTTCCTTACAAACCATAGCATGAAGGGAGCGGAAGCTTGGAAGTTTCCGCCCCTTTTTCGACATTGTTTCTCCTAATTCGCCAACTCTAAATCAGTTTAGAGTTGGCGAATTGAATAAGATAACTTTAACGTTAAAATTATCGATCTAATTAAGAAAATTTGAAATTATTTTCGTAATTTAGCAACCCTTTAACAAACTATTGATAACAGATGAAAAGATTATTTTATTTTACGGCTGCCGGTGCTATGGCTTTGGTGATGGGGGCATGTGGAGGAACAGGTAGAAAATCCTTGGAAAATGATTCACTAAAACTTGTTGATTCGATCCGTGTGGCTGATTCAATTCAAAAGGCTGACTCAATATCAAAGGTTCTTGCTGATTCAATAGCTCGTGCTGACTCCATTGCAAAAGCGGATAGTATAACTAAGGCAAAAGCTAAAGATCTTGAAGCAAATCGAGATAAATCTATAGATAGGGATCTTAAGATGGCGGAAGAGGAAGGCAAATTGGCAAAAAAAATATTTGAAAGTGGAGAGTTTCTTTCCTCTGCAGAACGTCATGCTGATGCTTCAGTTGAAATAATAAGAAAACTGAAGAAGAAACAAGATAAAATGAGTCCAAAGCAATTGGCAAAATTTAAAAAGCTTTCTAAAGGAATAATATAGGTTTCGTGTAAAAAGAATATCACTTCATATTTTAGAAAAAATTTCTAAAAGAATCGGAGAGGCATTGTTCTCACCCGATTCTTTTAATTTTTCCCATAACTTCTGTGAGATTCTGTTTTTCTGAGTCATAGCTTGGTCGGGCCAAGCGTTTCAGTGGGTACAATTCCTCTATTCTGGATAATTAGAGAAAGACTACCACAGAAGCGTTATAGCGCTTCGCGCTTTCACTCGCTCACAGAAATATCAGAATCCCACAGAAGGATCCGAAATGATTATTTTTTAATTCTAAATGATAATTTTATAATGGAAATGTAGAGAAAAGATTCCTCCTCATGGCTTCTGTGAGATTCTGTTTTTTCTGAGTCATAGCTTGGTCAGGCCAAGCGTTTCTGTGGTTACAATTCCTTTTATCTTCGAATTAGCTTATCTATGCTTACCGACGAGTTGAACACGAAGATGAATGGATGGTTTGTTACAGGATATTTCAAAATGAAAGAAATATCAGTCACTTGCGAAAGTTGAATCAGTTATTATCCGGAATAGGAATACGATAAGAATTTTTTATTTCAAACTGTAAGGAAGAATTATTAATTTTGTAATTATTTTGCCTAAACCACTTTTTTATAATTCATGAAGCTTTGATGATATGAAGCAATTAAAGAAAACCTCTCTTTCGGATATTCCTTTTTATGACGATATCAATGATTTCGGAACCGAACGCTATGTGAACGGCCTTATAAAGTTTATCGAGAATTCCTCCACACCAATCACTATTGCTCTGCAGGGAGAATGGGGCAGCGGCAAGACTTCTCTTATGACCCGTCTAAGACGTGCTCTTTGTATTGGACCAAATGCTCCCTTTATAGGTATTGAAATAAATACCTGGGAACATTCCATGATGACTACTCCTGAAGTTACAGTATATAAGATCATGTCGCAATTGGTGAAAGATCTTACCGGCAGCAACGCTGATGCCAAGAAAAAGGTATCAGGACTTTTGCGTGGTCTTTATCGTGGCGGAAGAGAGGCCCTGAAGATGATTCCCGGTGTGAATGTGGCAATGGAGATGGCTAATGTGCCCGCTGAACTACCTTTCGGAAACGAGGATGGCGAACAGGTCTCTCTATCTTATTTGAAAGAAGAACTGGAAAAATCGGTGTCACAACTTGTGAACGAAGGGAATAAGCGGGGTGTGATTATTTTTGTGGATGATCTCGACCGTCTTAATCCTCCGGTGGCTGTGGAAATTCTTGAATTACTGAAAAATGTCTTTACACTCGACCATTGTATCTTTGTGCTCGCCATCGACTATGAGGTGGTGGTAAAGGGTCTTGAACCAAAATTCGGTAAGTTGAACGATAATAACGAACGGGAATTCCGGTCTTTCTTCGACAAGATTATCCAGGTACCGTTCTCTCTACCGGTGAGCAGCTACCGGCCTATGGATTTTGTGCTGAAAGCATTGGTCGGAATTGGGTATATAAAAGATATAGACTCATCGGACCCAAATGTAAGAACCCGGTTCGCAGCAGTGGTGGAAGCTTCCGTTGGTAAAAATCCGCGATCTATCAAAAGGCTTATCAATACCCTTTCTCTACTTGACTGTATTGCCCAATGCGGCACTTCCTCCCAAAAGGAAGAGATACCTACAATGGAAGAAAAGCTTCTGAATTTCATTGTGGTGGCTCTCCAGATATGCTATCCCAAGATTTACCGTATGCTTGTGGATAACCATGCATTCACCTCCTGGGATCGCGAATTTGCCAATAAAGAAGGGATAACGCTTCCTTTGGAAAAGAAGGAAAGTGAGGAATTGGAATGGGATGATATTCTGGAGGCGGCCTGTTTACCCGACAAATATCTGTCACGTCATTTTCCGGATATAATGACACTTTTCACTATGATGAGGGAGATATTGGAGCGTGTCACGGATTCTGACTCCGCAACCCTTGAATTGCAGCTGCAGAAGATTCTCGACAAATCATCGGTGACAGGAATCAATACAAGTCTCAAAAGTGAGGAATTCAATAGAAGAGACTTTATGGGTAAATTGCATAATAATGTGGTGGAACGTCTTAAGCATTTGCGTCCTGATATATTATCCGATGATTCTAAAAACTATAAACTGAAGAAGAATACAGGAAATGGAGGTATTTATATTTATATCGATAAGAATACAAAACTGGATATCGTGTTCTCGTCAAGTCTGAATGACAAGAATGAAATTTCACTTAGAATATGGACACATTTCCATCTGCTTCGTCCACAAAATATGATAGGGATGGAGTATGATGATTTGATGAAGGATAACCGCCTTTTTGAAGCTATCAGTGCGGTGGATAATGAGCTGATGCCTCTTTTGAAGTCAGCGTGGTTTTTCAAAGGAACTCAGTATGAAGGACAAAAATCATACTTCACTTCTTTCGGTGAAGAGCTAAGATATATTCACAGTCAAGGTCGGATGTCGGGCGAAATTTGCAATAATCCCGAATATTGGATTGAGTTAAAGAAACCATCACATTTCGAAGAACCCAAGATCGTGGATGCGATTGCCAAAGTGATTATTGCCAATTATGATTTCAGAAAGAAGTTGAAGGATTTCAAATAAAAGCTTCTTTTCAGTGGCCAATAATTAACTTTTCAGATAAGCCCTAACGAATTCAAGAAAATCAGAAATATTGCCACCGGACAAATGTATCGGAGAGCGAAACGCAAAGGGGCGAGCATGGGAAAACGGTAGAGCCCGAAGTCGGTGAATTGATCGGAGATGAATTTCGTATCAGCAAACCAACCCACAAAAAGAGCACAAATGAATCCCCCAATGGGGAGACATATATTTGACGACACATAATCGAAAAGGTCGAAGAAAGTGAGACCTGCTATCGTGAAATCTTTAAGCGGACCGAAGCTCAACGCACAAAGGAGCGCACCGGCCATAGCTATCACTGAGGATAGGAGAGTGCTTTTCCTACGCGACATCTTCTTCTCGTCGCAAAAGAAGCTGATAGAGATTTCGCTCATTGATATTGTTGATGTGATGGAGGCAATGAAGAGAAGAAGAAAGAAGAGGGTTGACCATATCAGACCTCCGGGCAATTGCATGAATATATGAGGCATCACTTCAAATACCAATGTCGGACCGGCCTGTGGGGAAAGACCGAAAGAGAATACGGCAGGAAAGATTATTATACCGGCTAAGATGGCTACCGACGCATCGAGCACTGAAGATATCACTGCCGTGCGTCCTAAGCGTGTCTTGTCGTTGAAATATGATGCATAGGTCATCATGCATCCTAAGCCGAGACTCATTGAGAAGAAAGCTTGTCCTAAGGCACCCAATAGCACGGATGGAGTGATCTGAGAGAAATCCGGAGAGAACAGGAAAGAAATCCCTTCCCTGAATCCCGGAAGTGAAGCGGAGTTTATGCAGAAAGCAATCAAGAGTAGAAAAAGGATCGGCATCAGGATATTTGACATCTTTTCTATCCCTTTAGTCACACCTGCCGATAAGACTCCAAAATTACAAAGCATGAAAATCACTGTCCATACCACAGGGCGCCACCCTGTGGTGAGCGATAAGAATTGACCGTGTCCTGCCGCTGTGTTTGAGAAATCAAGCTGGCCTGTAATGGAAGAGATGCAGTATTCGAGGGTCCAACCCGCCACCACTGAATAGAAGGAGATAATGAGAAAGGAGGCTATGATACCAATATAGCCCGACAAATGCCATTTCCCTTTAGGCGAAAGTTTTAGATAAGCACCAAAAACGTTGCTTCGCGTGCCTCGCCCCATACAAAATTCGGCACACAGTACCGGAACCCCTAACAGGAATACACACAGCATATAGCATAGAAGAAAGGCACCCCCTCCATGTATCCCGGCTTCATAAGGGAATCTCCAGATATTGCCTAATCCTACGGAAGAACCGACGGTAGCCGCTATGGCTCCGAATTTTGTGGCGAATACTGCTCTGTTACTCATAAGGCATTTTCATTATTATCTCTTCTTTTTTTAAAGAGATGTCATGAGGGATGAATAGAAATTTAACAAGAGGAGATATGATTATAAACATCATTTAAAGGAGTGATGTTCAAAAAAAATTAAAAAGTCTGAACAATTATTATATTTTTGATGTTAGTAGATAAGTGAATCATTTTTTTCGAGATATGATAGAGGGAAAATGATTTACTGTACCGATAATTTGCCGACAGTCCAACATTATTATATAATGATAAGAGAAATAGGATATATCGCGTTATCGGCAATTTTGGTTCCAATTAATATAAGATTATAATTTTATGTAGGAGCCACATCAACATTGGATAGAATTAATTGAAATATAGAAAGTGGAGGGAAGGGTGCAGTGATGCAGTCTTCCTTTATTATTTTTAATATAATATGAGAAAAAAGAATCAGGCTTCTACCATAGAGGTGGAAGCCTGATTCTTTTTTATCATAATTTATCTTATTCCTTGATAGGACGGATGCTGAATGCATGAAGAGGAGGATTGGTCACATTATGCAAGAGCACTATATCATTGTTGAGGTTTATACTCATGTCTCCGGCAGATTTGGTGCTGATTGCATGAGAATACCAGAACTCAGCGCTTCCTTCGTTCAATTGTCCGGTGGATGAAGCTCGATAGCCGAAAGGAGGAAAGAAGAGAAGCGCACCGGTAGAATTGACTGTGACATAGAATCCTGACCTTTTAGAACTGTCCGTACTATCGCTCCATGAGGTGGATACATTTGTATTTTCATATTGACCATCGGAATTACCCGCATATTGCTGTAGGAAAGAGAGAGGTTGGTCGTAAGGCACCACATAGCCTGCAGGAGAGGGATCATAGATACTTTTCACATTGGAGTTATTATAATTCACATTCCAAAGGTTTATGTAGGGATAATCCACCGGGTCGGTCGAGGAATGACTTCCTGTGAAGAATATCTGGGGAGAGAGAATGAAACTTTTTACAAGATCCGATGAAGCGATGGTTGTGGCATCCACAGTTGGAAGCACAGTTATCTCCTTGTGAGAAGCATTATACCATTGTTTCACGGATGACATCATAGGATCCTTTCTACCCCACTGGTAGAATGTGTTACAGTCGGGAGTCGTGATTGTGACACCGGTCTGATTCACTGTCACAGTTTTTGTAAGAGGCTCCATTCCTTCCGGCACATCAGTCTGAGTGAAGCGTACATATACCGAACATTCAGGGAATCTTGTCTTGTCGCCACCCACAACATTTCCTAAATTCTCAGTCCAAAGTGAATAATTCTTACCTGATACAGGAATATCAACCAAATCTGAGGCCGGATTGAAGTCGGTGACCCATATCTGCCAGCTCCACATCACGTTCTCATTGTTGTCTCTGACAGCGATAAGAGCATTTCCCTGCCGGATAGTATTTTCCGGCACATCAAATATCACGGATTTACCATCCGATGACAAACGGGCATTTCTGATAAGATTCAGTTCATCCTCCCAGATCAGAACCGCATCTTTAGGCGTGCAACCGGAGTTATTGTAAATATAAGGCGATGTCAAAGCATTTCCAAGATGATTGGTAAATGTCTTAAGAGTATGGGCACGATGAGTGGAAGCAGTATAAGAAGCCGTGTTTACTGCTCCATTCTTGATTCCATTACCATATACAAGAGGGAAGCAATATTGGCCGGGAGAATTCACAACATAGGTGTTGGCAGTATTCTCCACAGCGGTCGCGCCTGATTCGGAGGAGAGATTGTAGGGAATATGTCCGGAAGAAGTGTTGATATTTGTAGCCGACTGGAGTTTACGTGTCTGAGGAGTAATATTTAGAAATTCAATATCCTGCATCTGTGTTTTGATAATGCCTTCGGTATCTCCCAGACCGGAAGTGGTGAAATCAGTGATCCAATCGGGTCGTGGTATCACATTTCCGTCTTTATCCACAAATTCCGCAATCCATTTCACATCCGTTAAGGAACTACCATCGGAATAGTTGCTCTTCACGTTGAAATTCAATTCAGACCCTGTATATTCAGCCTGGAAATCACCTGTCACATCCAAAGTCAAGGAATCGGCAGCAGGATTTCCTGAGATACGATATGTATAGGTTTTTCCTGCCATCCATTCCTGAGATGCGAGAGAAGCCGTAAGAGTTGTTTCCTTTCCATCAAGATCTACCAGGATTGAGACCGAGACATTGTCATCCGCGGTTTGCGGTATGAACATAAAAGAATTCTCTTCCGAGATGATGGGTGTTCCGGGTGCGACATATTGTGATCCGGTATCAGCCGTTAAGAGTGTCTCGGGATCAACCGAGAATTGTGTTTCCTCAGATAGTGAAGACCATTCCCCGGTCTCGATATTGAGAGATCCTTTCGAATCAATTCCGGTTATGGTGATACTCTTTATTTTGCATGGTACCAGCTCCGCGCCGGCCGCAAAACGGATTGTAGCCAATGCGTGATTGAATACAAGATTACAAGGCGATGCGGATGCATCCACCGGGGAGGCATAAAGCAACTCCTTCTGATCGGAAGTCTCTAAAGGAGTTTTGTAGGAGAGGACTAAATTCCCCTTTTTATAGCTGATTCCGGTGATTCCCTCGTCCGAGATATCATTAGAGAAAAATGGAGAATAGGCATTAAAGTGTAATGATCCGTTTCCGGGCCAAAGATACTCCTTTTCTGGTGTCCAGTTGTTCTCGCGTGTCACTTCTACATTATCCATATAATTGGCCACATAAGCTTCACTCCCGTTCTCAGATGCATAACCGGCAAATACTCCGAAAGAATCAATGTTGTCGGCGGTAATCACTTCGCTTCGGGTATTCTCTCCTAATTGACCATTATCTTGGGAGGCGGTTTCTTCCACTCTTGAAACAAGGAAGAGCGCCTGATCCTCTTTCATAGGCACGGAGGATATTAAAGGTCGGACGGGATCACTCTTCGTGATAAATTCTCCTGATCGGGTAGGGATTGATTCCGACACACCGAAGGATATGAATTGTGATGACTCATTATTATTCTGCAAAGTATCATCAGTACAAGAGCATAGCGATATCCCGTATAGTAACGCAGCGCTTCCTGAAAAAATAAGATTAAGGAACCGCGAATCAATATGGATAGTGGAGTGTTTCATAGTCAAAAATAGAATTACAAATTCTAAAGAACCTGAATAGGAGTATTTTTAAATGGTATCTGCAGGAAGAGATCCAACTTCCTGCAGATTATATGAAGAAGGGATAGGTTATCCCAAAAAGGATTTATTATTTGTTATCTGTTTTCATACTGAGGTCTGAAGAAGCATCAGTCCAGTCGGTCACTTCGACGGTGAACTTGATCGGACCACCCAAAACCGGTTTGCCCGGGTCGGGATCGTGAGGATCTACATTACCTCCGCCGTGAGTAAGGTCGAGAGTATAAACATATTTCTTACCCGCTTCCCAATTAGTATCGATAGGAATTGCAGCCCATTGGCAACCGGGTTCGGAAGGGAATGGATAAACTTGTGCACCGGCCACGGTATTTATCTGGAGTTTAATAGCGAGATAAGCTCCTTGGGAAGTGTTGGAAGGGTCAGAGGTCGGATTCCAGGGAGTGAGCTGTTGCGGAATAAGCATCAGGGATCCTCCGGCACCCATCACTGAAACCGGCACAGAGTTGAGTTCCACGGGAGTAGTATAAGTTTCATCATAAATGGTCTTGTCGGTTGATAGTTTCCATGCGTTGGTTGAGAAATCGAAATCAGCGGTCGAGACAGGCTGTCCCACGCGAATTCCGGTCACCTTGTATATGTAAGCATCGTTGTCGGTCTTGGCTTTCACTTCAATCTGTGCAAGACGATGGTTGAAAGTGAGAGGAACCCCTGTGGCTTCATTATCATCTTTATTTCCCGTGTTGAATGCGGTGATGAAATCCACCTGATCGGCAATCGTAGCAGCGGGAGAGAAAGCGGTCATGACTTTCTTATCGGTGGTCAGTTCCACATTTCCGCCGGGCTGAGCCGGAGAGAAGGCATAGAAGGATAGAGTGGTGTTGTCGCCGGGCCAATTATATTCAGTTTGGGAAGTGAAATAGCCGTCATTATCTTTGGAGAATGTCATTGTATTGAAAAACTGAGCATCTCCCATGAAGGCTGCTACATTAATCTCAGAAAGATTTGCATTGGTGGTTTCAACGGCACGGGTGCCCATTGAGGGGCGGAAGCTTATTGCATTTCCCGTATTGATATCAAGTGGTTCATCGCTTGAACAGGAGGCGAGGGCAACAGATGCCAACCCGGCTAAAAGTAGATATGTGCTTTTCATAATAACTATTGTTTTTCAAGTGGAATGGAATCGTGATTCCGTATTTATTTGTATTCTTTATATTATTATAACATTTCAGACGCGATAAGGTTGTCACATGGGCAGATCGATCTCAACATTTTCCCAATCGCTTACATCGGGGGTAAATCCGCTCCCTTCAATCACGGGGTCGGGAAGTGGGAGACCGCTCACCACAATATGCACATGTTTCGGATCGGGAGCATCATAAATCTGGGAACTGACATCAAATGTGTAAAGATATTTATTCCCGTCATCCAGCACCGCATAAAGTGAGAGCTTATGAGGATTCGAGGTTTTGGGTGACTCTCCGAAAGTAAGAAATTCACCATGGAGAGAGTTTCCCTGAGAGTCTTTCACAAGATAGAATGGAATGGTGACTTTAGAGTCAGATGCTTCCTTTTTCCCATGCATATAGCTTCCTGCCATTCCTGAAAGAGTTCCATCCACAGCAGTACCGTCGATACTCGATATATTCTTCACATCTTTGACATCCACAGTGTAATGGCATACAATCTCTTCGGGAAAGAAGGTGAATGTTTTCTCAGTTTCACCTCTTCTTAGAGACATACCATCATTTCGGGCACTATATATCATTCCCGGAGCCTCGACGAGAGTTTCTTCTTCGGCACCTTTTGCTCTTGGGAAAGCTCGCGTCTTTATCCCTGAGACAGGAAGACCGGATGCCTCTTTAGTGAAAATTTCAAACATCTCGATATTCTCAGTGTTTCTAAACCTTGCCCAATCCGTATTATCGGAATTCAGGGCTAATCCTGAGAACGATCCGTAAGGAATCTTTACGCTTCCTCCGTAGCTGTTATTAAAATCAAATCGAAGAGTGGAATCAGGCGACTCTTCAGGGCTATAGAACAACCATACTTCCATTGAGGATGGTGACGCATCTTGAGCGTTCGACCAGTCGAATCTGATATTGACTTTTTGACGAGGCACCTCTTCGAAATCCAAATCCTTATGCCGGCACGAGGAAAGAAGTGAGGCTATCCCTAACCCGACTACGCTCATGGGAAATAGTACTTTCCATGATTTATGTAATATATTGCTTTTCATGACCGATCTCCTTATTTTTGATTGTAATTCCCGTTTCCGATAAGCCAAACCAGAGATATCTCGGCTTTGGTAGGCCCGAACCAGTTCAATTTATTGGTAGATTGCCAAAGATATCTTCCACCATCGGGAATGTATTTAATATATTTACCTCCCATATATCCTATACCAATAGTGAAATCAATATTTAGTCGGCGGGCTATCGGGAGTGAGTAGCCATATTCAATACCCGCCATACGCAGGGATCGGTTCCATAATGTCTCATGGGGAAGGCCACCCATATACCCTTTTCCGCCGAATTCGAAGTCATAAGTGAATATTCCGCCATATATTCCAAGATGATGCCCTGTAAGTGGTTTTTCATTAGCCTTCTTACCAAACCACCATCTAACGGCCAGATCGCCTCCGTACGCTCTCCAATAACGATGAGTGCTGTTTTTATCCCACCATCCATAAGTCCAGTTTCCCACTGCCGAGAAATTCTTGCCTAAATAGAACTCCGCACTTAAAGAGGGGAGTGCAAGAACATCGTAAAGCATATTTGTTTTCAAGGCCATATAGAAATTCCGTGATTCCTTGGCTTCAAAGGGTAAAGTGGAGACCACAATATCTGAGAGCGATGGGGTTAAGACAGAGATAGGGAGAGAATCGGGATACAAAGGTAAGACCGGAAGCAGTCTATAATCAAAATAGACCCTTGAAGATCTTAACAACGGGAAGTATTTAGAGAAAAGATATTTATATGTCACACCATTATCAATAGCTTTCAGTTTCTCAAGAAAATGATCCGACTCCTCTTCATATCCTCTCTGATCAATCATGTAAACAATATTTTCAAGAAGAGAAAGTGTCTCATCCTGACTTGGAATTTCAGGATCCTGACGAGCGAAATCAAGAAGTCGTCGCCAATCTCTTCCTATAAAGGAGCTTGTTGTTTTTGTAGGGGATAAATTCAGTTTTGAAGATATGATATCCCGGATGATTTCAGCTCTTCTGTCGGAAAGATGATTATTGAGAGTTACAGATCCTTCCGGGGACGCGGCTCCTGAAATATTGATGTCAAGAATGATGGGCCTTCCTGACTGCGAAATGGAATCAAGATGCCGGAGAGCTTGGCTATTATGATTTAATGAGGGTTCAAAATCTGATTTTCCACGTTGGAAATAGAAGGTGACAGAATCCTTTTGTTCCGCGGCCATCACATGGAAACTTGAGAAAAGGCCTAACACACACAATATGGAAATAATAGTGTTTTTCATAGAATCTTTACTCTGTTTAATAAGAGTATCGATATTTTAACAAATGGGCGGGAGTAATGGTTCTAAAATGCTTGTGAAATAGGAATATGATTTAAGTTTATAAAACAAATGTTAAAAAGGAACCGTTATATATTGTATAATCCGACATTCCATTCCATAATTTGAATTCACATGGAAATTCCACAGATCATCACTCATTTCACAGACGATGACTTATATAAATTCACAATGTGTTGCGCGGTAATTGATAATTATCCCCGTACGCAGGTGAAATATAAATTTATCGACCGCAACCATACCAGGTATCCAATAGGTTTTGGAAAAGAACTTAAACGCCAAATAAAGCTTCTTGAAAATGTTCGTATCACTGACGAGGAGATTGAATTCATGCAGAATAGATGCACATTTATTCCTAATTGGTTCTATAGCTTCCTTAAGGGATTCCGTTATGACAGCCGTTGGGTGAAGGTAGATCAGGATGCGGAGGGATATTTGAGCGTGGAATTCGAGGGCGCCTGGAGCAACACAATTTTCCTTGAGGTTAAGATTCTTGCAATCATATCCGAGCTCTATTATATCATGACAGGAGAAAGCAGGAATCTGGATTATGAGGAATATTACAATATGTCGATCGAGAAGGCATCAAGACTGATTGCGGGAGGTTGTTATTTTTCCGATTTCGGCACCCGTCGCCGAGCTTCACTGAGAGCGCAGGAGACTGTAGTGAAGGCATTGAAAGAATGTAACGAAAGATGTGGCGGCCCGGGGAGGTTTACCGGTACAAGCAACGTATGGCTTGCGATGAAATATAACCTCACTCCGATAGGCACAATGGCGCATGAAATGGTTTGTGCCATTGCCGGAATGTACGGACCCCAGATGTCGAATCATATCGCCATGAAAGCATGGTCGCAGACTTATAGGGGAGCCCTCGGAACATTCCTCTACGATACTTACGGATGGCGGATATTCAGTCTTAACTTTTCAGAAGACTATGCCAATATGTTCAAGGGTTTGAGAGTGGATAGCGGGGACAATTTCGAGCAGCTTGACCTGATAGTGGAGAAATACCGTAGCCTTAATATTGATCCCTCCACGAAGCAAGTGATATTCAGCAATGGCTTGGACGTGGATGAGGCTTTGAAGATACAGGAATACGCTAAAGGAAAATGTCTGCCTTCTTTTGGAATCGGAACGCACTTCACCAATAATTTTCCGGGCATCAAACCATTGAATATCGTGGTGAAGCTTCTTGCAGTGAAAATCACTGAATCATGGCCTTTTTATTGCCAGACATGCAAGCTAAGTGAAGATAAAGGTAAATATACAGGGAATAGGGAAGTGGTGAGAAGATTTATGGAAGCACTTCATCTTGACTGGAAGAATGAAGGATGATAGAATTGATAAAACATAAAAACATATATAATGGATAAAAAGAAAGGAGTTCTCGTTTCAGGAGGTGGAGGCTATATAGGCACCCATACCGCAGTCGAGCTGATAAACGCCGGCTATGAAGTGGTGATTATCGACAATTTTTCAAATTCGGATGAAAGCGGTGTGAAAGGTGTGAGAGAAATCACAGGTAAGGATGTTCCTTTCGAGCTTGTGGATACTTGCGACAAGGAAGCTTTGAGAAAGGTGTTTGAGAAGTATGAATTCGACACCGTAATTCATTTTGCCGCATATAAGGCTGTTGGTGAATCTATGGACCAGCCGTTGAAATATTATCAGAACAATCTTGTATCCTTCATGAATATTGTTGAGATGATGAAGGAGTTTGGTAGAAACAATGTATTATTCTCCTCTTCAGCTACTGTGTATGGGGAGCCCGAAACCCTTCCTGTCACAGAGGAGAGCCCGCGGCAACCTGCTACCTCTCCTTATGGCAATACCAAGCAGATGGCCGAAGATATATTGCGCGATTGCTGCAGGGCCTATGACTCGCTTTATGGTATAGCTCTGAGATATTTCAATCCCATAGGGGCGCATCCTTCCGCAATGATAGGGGAGCTTCCCCGTGGCGTGCCTAATAATCTTGTACCCTTTATTACTCAAACGGCTGCCGGTATCAGGGAATGTCTGAGTGTTTTCGGCACTGATTATGATACGCCCGACGGATCTTGTCTTCGTGACTTTATTGACATCGTGGATCTTGCCAAAGCTCATGTGGCAGCTGTGGATAGAATGACACAGGATAAGATGGAGGGTAAATATGAAATCTTCAATATAGGCACCGGACGTCCTGTGTCGGTGCTTGAGCTTATAACCACATTTGAAGAGGTGAACAATCTCAAATTGCCTTATAAGATTGTTGGACGCCGTCCGGGAGATGTTAAAGCCGTATGGGCCGACACTTCCAAAGCCAACCGCGTGTTGGGTTGGGAGGCTTCCCGACCGCTCGGAGAAACGCTGAAGGCGGCTTGGAAATGGGAAAAGAACATTCGAGATATGGAATAAGAAATAAATGATCGACCGGAGTGAAAGAGCTGAAAAGCTTGCTATTCTCCGGTCGATTATTATAATTGGCTGTCAGTAAGCAATCAACTGATAACTTGAAGAAATTATTTGATTGTTTAAATTAAATTTTGTAATTTTGCAACCAAATAAAGGTAAAATATAACAAAACGATAGTAATTACCCTGATTATGGCATTAATCTTACCGAAAAATTACAGGCAGAAATTAACTCCTGAAACAACAGAAGTAGCTATCAAGAGTATCAAGCAGTATTTTCAGAAATCATTATCGGAGGCATTGAATCTACGAAGGGTTACAGCTCCTTTATTTGTTCTTGCCGGAACAGGACTTAATGACGACCTTAATGGTGTGGAGAGGGCTGTGAGTTTCCCGATCAAGGCATTGAATGACCAACGCGCGGAAGTGGTCCATTCCCTTGCCAAGTGGAAGCGCGTAAAGCTTGGAGCTTATGGTATTGCTCCCCATTACGGTCTATATACCGATATGAACGCCATTCGAGCAGATGAAGATCTCGATAACCTCCATTCCATGTATGTGGACCAGTGGGACTGGGAGCAGACCATCAATAGAGAGGATAGAAATCTCACTTACCTTAAAGCAACTGTAAAGAAGATATACTCCGCTTTGAAGGAAACGGAGAGGAAGGTTTATGAACAGTTTCCCCATATCACACCACGATTGCCGGAGGAGATAACCTTTATCCATAGTGAGGAGCTTCTCAAGGAATATCCTGAAATGACCAGAGAGGAGAGGGAGGATGCCGCCGCTCGCAAATATGGAGCTATCTTCCTCATAGGAATCGGTAATCCCCTTTCCGATGGAGAACCTCATGACGGACGTGCACCGGATTATGATGATTGGAGCACGAAAAATGAGGACGGATATTATGGTCTAAACGGCGATATTATCCTTTGGGATGATGTGCTCGGCAGATCTTTTGAGGTTTCATCAATGGGAATACGTGTAGATGAAGATGCGCTTGAGCGGCAGCTTAAGATTCGTGATTGCGAAGAGCGCAAGGATCTGAATTTTCATAAGCGTCTTCTCGCCGGGGAGTTGCCATATTCCATCGGTGGAGGAATAGGTCAGAGCCGGCTGTGTATGTATATGCTTCAGAAAGCACATATCGGAGAAGTACAGGCAAGTATCTGGCCCGAAGATCAGGTGGAGGCTTGTAAGGAGGCTGGAATAGCAATTCTTTAATTAGAAATTATGATTTAACATGAGATATCATGAATTATCATGATTTATCATGAAGCATCATGAGTCATCATGATATAACATGAAGCATCATGATATCTTTCTATCTAAACCCCAAAAAGATAACCGGAGACTTTTTCTATTAGTCTCCGGTTTCTATTATCTATAAATAGAGATTGTAGCTTCCTGTTCTGACAGAGTAAATCATTAAAGAAATCTTTTCATTTCTACAGGGGTGAAGCCTCTGCGAGACGCATATTCCTCGATCGATTCCTGTGAAAGCTGACCTACTTCAAAATAGTGGGCATCGGGATGCATTATCACCAATCCGGTAGTGGTGGCAGAAGGTGAGAGGGCTCCGTGTTCCGTGATTTCGATACCCATTGAGGCGTAATCAATCAATTTGTCAAGAATAAATACCAGAGATTGGTCAGGCAGAGATGAATATCCTATTGCGGGGCGAATCCCCTCTTTCTTTACAAGACCCCATATATTTGTCGATAGATAACGGTGTGTCCATTCTGTGGCTGCCTCCACAAGACGGTGGGAGAGCGACTGGAGCAAGAGTGCCCGGTATTCATCCTCATGTTTCATCTTTCCTATCTCATCGTATATGCCGCTATGAGCCATTGTTACTGCAAAGAGAGCGACATGATCCTCGTTATCATATATGAAATCACTCATGGCAAGAGTTTTCCCCGAGACCGGATTGGGTATGAGCGATCGTATGGTTGGGATCACAAGACCATCTTCTAATAATATGTCATTGTCCGAAGCAGAGGCTCCGGTCACAATCACTCTTGCCTTTGCTGTCAGCCCGGACAATGATTCGAGTAAAGCTTTCGCATCCGATAGGATACGTTCGGATTCTTTTGAGACGTTTTCTATTGTGTCATTAGATAACTCCGATTCCTTTGGATTTAATTTCCATTCTGCGAGGAAAGCCTTCCAGTTGATCAATGAAATCAAATCCTCAATGGGGATGGAGATGTCAAATTTACCCTTATTCAAAGGTTTCGGAGCCGGACTTTGCACCTTATCTCTCTTTGCATCAGCTTCCTTAAGGGAGAGTTTCAGGTTATCAGCTTGAAATTCCTCTCTCATTTTCTGCTGTTGAGATTTAAGATCTTTTACTTGATGCAATCTATATTCCTGATCACCGTTGGTGAAGGCCTTAACTGCAGGTGGAAGAGACGCGGCATCTTTAGTATGCACCACAGGACCGGAATAATGAGGAGCTATTTTCACGGCAGTATGAAGAGCGGAGGTTGTAGCTCCCCCTATGAAAAGGGGAATATCAAGTTTCTTCTCCTCCATCTTTTCAGCTACAATAGCCATTTCATGAAGAGAGGGAGTGATTAGACCGCTCAGGCCAATTGCTGCCGCATTGAGAGACACGGCTCTTTCAATTATTATGTCCGGTTCAACCATTACTCCGAGATCCTCCACCTCAAATCCACTGCACCTGAGCACAACTCCAACAATATTTTTACCAATATCGTGTACATCTCCTTTAACAGTGGCGAGTATGACAACCGGTCGTTGGCTTGATATTCCGCTACCGGAATTCTGTTGTGATTCAATAAGAGGAGTGAGGATATCAACTGCATTTTTCATTACCGATGCTGCTCTCACCACCTGTGGAAGAAACAAATCTCCATTGCCAAAAAGTTCTCCTACCTTATCCATCCCCTTCATAAGGGATTTCTCCACGACCAACATGGCCTTTCCTTCACATTCATTCAGGGCCCCTTCGATAAGATCATTCAATGATGAAGAATCACCTTCGATAAGGGCGTGGGCCAAAGCTTCCGAGGCACTTTGGGGCAAAGCTTCCCTTATTTTTGACGAAGGTTGATTATTTGATTTTTCGTTGAGACGTGCCGCTTTCTTTTCGTCAAGCTCCTTCTTCACTTTCATTGCATATTCCAGAAGCTTTGAAGAAGCATCTGCCTTGTCTGCATAAATCACATCTCTAACCAAAGGGAGGAGATCGGGATCTATCCATTCGGAAGTGAGGGGAGTGGCGGGATTAATAATTGCCATATCCATTCCCTTTGAAATATTGGCTTCAAGAAAAACGGAATGCATAGCCTTTCTCACCGGGTCAATACCTCGGAAAGAGAAAGAGAGGTTGCTTATTCCACCGCTTACTTTTGCACCCGGAAGATTATTCTTAATCCATTCGGTGGTGCGGATGAAATCATGGGCATAAAAATCGTGTTCGGGAATACCGGTAGCTACCGCAAGCACATTCGGGTCAAAAATTATATTAGTCGGGTTGATGCCGACATTTTCCACAAGAAGGTTATAAGCTCGTGAACATATCTCCTTACGTCGTTCGAGGGTATCGGCCTGTCCCTTCTCATCAAAAGCCATGACCACCATCGCACAGCCAAGATCGTTGATTTCCCTTGCATGGTCAAGAAATTCCTTCTCACCGTTTTTAAGAGAAATGGAATTGACAATCCCTTTAAGAGGCAACATCCTGAGGGCTTCCGAAATAACAGAAAAGTCGGATGAATCAATCATGAGAGGAATGGAGGAGGTGAGACGATCGGATGATAATCTTGTGATTAACTCTGCCATAGCCGAATGTGCATCCAAGAGGGAGTCATCAACATTGATGTCAAGTATGGAAGCTCCCTTTTCAATCTGGGCAGCAGCAATTCCGACACATTCTTTCCAGTTCTTCTCCTTGACCAAGCGTAGAAATTTTCGCGAACCAGCCACATTGCATCTTTCTCCGACCTTAATGAATCCGGAATCGGAAACCGGGATATCTTTTAATTCACGTGGCTTACATTTTTTTGCCAGCCTTGCGATGCGTCGGATATGGTCCGGAGTGGTGCCGCAACATCCTCCGATGATATTGATGATTCCATTTTTCAGAAGAGGGGTGAGTTCCTCCTCCATCTTTTGCGGGGAGTCAAGATAGCAACCCATGGCATCGGGGAGACCGGCATTAGGATGCAGGGAGATGAATTTATCGGCCACTCCGGGAAGGGAAGCCAACTCCGATATAAAAGGCTGGAGGGCTTTGGCTCCAAAACCGCAATTAAGGCCGAAGGATACCGGGAAGAGATGGGAAAGGGCATCAACAAACATGGAGATGGTCTGCCCCGACAAGAGACGCCCGTTCTCGGTCAGAGTAGCTGAAATCATCACCGGAATCCTCTTCTGGAGCTTGTGGAAAGCCTTTTCAATACCGTATGCTGCCGCTTTGGCATTCATCGTATCGAATACGGTTTCAAGAAGAAGAATGTCCACACCGCCTTCAATAAGGGCTTCCGCCTGTTCTCTATATGCGTCGGCCATCTTGTCAAATTCATCTGAAGGCGAGGGAGACTCCTGAATCGAGATGGAAAGTGATACTCCGGTAGGCCCCATGCTTCCAGCCACAAGAGGACGTTCCGAAGCAGGTATATCATTCCTATTGCAGAATTCTTCTACAGCCGCTTTGGCTATGTTCGCTCCCGCTTTGCAAATCTCCTTCACCTGAGATTCAAGCCGGTATTCTGCAAGCGAGAGCCTGTTGGCATTGAAGGTGTCGGTACATATTATATCAGCACCAGCTTCAAGATATTCCTTGTGAATCCCGGAGATCAGTTCGGGGAAAGAGATTGTAAGTATATCATTGCATCCTTTCAAGGCTACAGGATGGGAAAGAAAAGCCTCCCCACGGAAATCTTCTTCCGTGGGAGAGGCTTTCATGATCATGGTTCCCATGGCTCCATCCAGCACCATTATTCTTTCAGAGAGCCTATTGCAGAGAATATCAAATATTGCAGATTTATTCATTCAATAGATGTTTTTTGCCACTTTCTCCACGCTGTCGGAGGCGTAGTGCGTATAGAAGTGGATTCCGGGTACGTTCTGACTTATCAGTTCCTTACATTGCGCTATCGACCATTCCACACCACATTCGGCAGCTTCGGCATCCGTGCGGCATTTGCGGAGTTCGTTGGCAAGAGCCTCGGGAATATCAATATGGAATGTACGGGGGAGTACGGTTATCTGGTGTGCTTTGGTGATAGGTTTGATGCCTGGAATAATCGGTACATTAATTCCTGCTTCCCTGCATTTCTTAACAAATTCAATGAATTTAGAATTGTCGAAAAACATTTGGGTAACCAAATATTCTGCACCATTATCCACTTTCATTTTAGCATATTCCAGGTCGAATTTCAAATTCGGAGCCTCTTCGTGCTTCTCCGGGTAGCAGGCCATCCCGTATGAGAACGGTGTGTCAATCCCTTCAATTGGAGAACCATCGATTCCTATTCCAAGGTTGAAGTCGTTGACCTGCTTCTGAAGATCAGTAGCGAAACGGTGATATTTTTCCGGATCCTGATTCTTTGTATCAAGCGACTTGGCGTCACCTCTGAGGAGAAGGAGATTGGTAATACCGAGGAAATTGAGATCAAGAAGTGCATATTCCGTCTCATCTTTGGAAAATCCCTTGCAGATTATGTGAGGCACAGCGGGTATTCCATATTTGTTTTGTATGGCGGATGCTATGGCAACTGTCCCCGGACGTCTGCGAATCGTGGACCGGCGGTGACTTCCGTCGGGCTGAGGAATATAAATGCACTCGCTGTGATGGGAGGTGATATTGATATAAGAAGGATTGTATTCCATCATCTTGTCGATGATGGAATACACTCTATAAATACTGTTTCCCTTCAGAGGAGGAAGAATCTCAAATGAAAAAAGAGGAGATGATGAATTCTTGATTTTATCCGCGATTGGAGTCATATTCAAACTTTTTCGAATGCTTGTGATAGATCGGCTATGATGTCATCCACATGCTCAGTACCTATACTTAAACGTATAGTGGAAGGGGTGATATGCTGATGATCAAGTTCTTCCGGAGAGAGCTGGGAATGTGTTGTGGTATAGGGGTGTATCACAAGGCTCTTCACATCGGCCACATTGGCGAGCAAGGAGAAAATTTCAAGAGCATCGATAAACTTCCATGCATCTTTTTCGTCACCATCGATCTCAAAAGTGAATATGGAACCGGCACCGGTAGGATATAATTTAGTGTAAAGTTCGTTGTCGGGATGATCCTTCAAGGCGGGATGATTCACTTTCTTTACTTTAGGATGATTATTCAGGAATTCAACTACCTTGAGGGCATTTGCCACGTGGCGTTCAACCCGCAGGGAGAGTGTTTCCACACCCTGAAGTATAATAAAAGCATTGAAAGGGGAGATGCAAGCTCCGGTGTCTCTCAATATTACGGCACGGATGCGGGTAACGAAGGCTGCCGGACCTGCCACTTCTGCGAAAACAGCCCCATGATAACTTGGATCAGGCTTTGCAAGGGTTGGGAATTTATCCGGATGTTCGGACCAGGGGAATTTACCACCGTCAACAATTATTCCACCAAGAGAGGTGCCGTGTCCTCCCAAGAATTTTGTGGCGGAATGAACCACAATATCAGCTCCCTCTTCCAGAGGACGGGCTAAGAAAGGAGTTCCGAATGTATTATCCACCACAAGAGGAATATTATGCTTATGAGCAATCTCAGCGAGAGATTTTATATCAGTGACATCGCAGTTGGGATTCCCGAAAGTCTCCACAAAAAGGAGCTTTGTCTCGGGGGTGATTGCTTTTTCAACTTCCTCAAGATTCCTTACATTCACAAAAGAATGTGTTATTCCGCGGGTGGAAAGTGTATTTGCAATCAGGTTGGTGGTGCCTCCATAAAGATTATCTGCAGCCACAATATGATCACCGTTCTGCACAATATTCTCGATAGCGTAGTCGATTGCTGCGGCTCCACTTGCCACTGCCAGAGCGGCAACACCACCTTCAAGAGCCGCTATGCGTTTCTCAAGCACATCCTGTGTGGAGTTAGTGAGACGCCCGTATATGTTGCCGGCATCTTTCAGTGCAAAGCGATCGGCAGCATGTTGGGAATTATGGAACACATAGGATGTGGTCTGGTAAATGGGAACGGCTCTTGAATCGGTGGCTGGATCAGGCTGTTCCTGACCCACATGCAGCTGTAGGGTTTCGAAGTGTAGATTTTCTTTTGACATAATCGTAATTTTTTAATTTCTGATGCAAAATTACTATATTTTGAAATATATTCCAAAGGATTTTGAAAGAATAGAAAAATTTGCTAATTTTGTTTTAATTTAAAGAATAAAATAATTACTTTTTTACAATATTTAATATTTAAAAGAATATTATTCTATGCCAGTGAATGAACGATTAGACAGAAAAGATAAGGAGATATTGTCGGAGTTGCAAAAAAACTCCCGTCAGACTAATAAAGAACTGGCTTTGGCCGTAAATTTATCCACAACGCCTACTTTCGAAAGAGTGAAGCGACTTGAGAGGGAGGGATACATAAAAAAATACACAGCTGTGCTTGATGCTGATAAATTAAACTGCGGATTCGTGGCTTTTTGTTATCTGAAACTCAAGCAACACAGCTATGGCGATGCGATGAAAATAATTAATGCCGTAGAGGATATTCCTGAGATAGTGGAGTGTTATAATATTTCTGGAAATTACGATTTTCTACTGAAAATTTATACTGAAGATATGAAGTCGTATCAGAAATTTCTTTTGAGAATATTGGGTGAGCTTGATTGTGTGGGATCGCTTAACAGCAGTTTCGTGTTGTCCGAAATAAAGAATAATCATCAGATACCTTTATAATCAGGTGGCTTTATTCTGATGTTTTTATGAGGGGAGACCGTGTTTGATTTTTTAATAGAAAAGGCGGCAGATATCCGTTAGGTCTGCCGCCTTCAATCTTTAATGATTTCTATTATAGTTCCGGATGTTATTTCTTCATCACCTTAGCCCAGGTATCTTTCAGGCCAATAGTTTTATTGAATACCGGTTTTTCAGGAGTTGAATCAGGATCAACCACATAATATCCCAACCTCACGAATTGATAATTGTCGCCGGCTTTTATTCTTTCTGCAAGCCAAGGCTCAATCATTACGTTCTCACGTATCTTCAATGAATCGGGATTCAGAAGATCTCTGAAATCTCCTTCTTCTGCCGATGGATTCTCCACAGCAAAGAGACGATCATAGTCACGAATTTCGGCTTTTACGGCCGTGGGAGCAGATACCCAATGAAGAGTACCCTTCACTTTTCTGTCAGCTCCGGGGAGACCGCTGCGGGTTTCGGGATCATAGGTGGCATAAATTTCCTCTATCTCTCCGGCATCATTTTTCTTAACTCCTGTGCATTTCACAATATATGCGCCCTTTAGACGAACCTCTTTATCGGGAGACATTCTGAAGAATTTTTTAGGAGGATTTTCCATGAAATCCTCACGTTCAATCCATAATTCACGGGAGAAGGGCATTTCATGTTTACCCTCCTCAAGATTTTCGGGATTATTATCCATCTCGATCATCTCTGTGTGATTTTCGGGATAATTTGTGATAATGAGTTTGACAGGGTTCTGGACCACACTAACACGAGTTGCAGTTTTATTCAGATCCTCGCGTATAGAGTGCTCAAGCAATTCGATATGATTGAGGGCTTCATATTTAGTATAGCCGATCTTATTGACAAATTCCTTGATTGCCGAGGGAGTATAACCACGACGTCTGAGACCTCGAAGGGTTGGCATTCGAGGGTCGTCCCAACCCTGCACCAGACCTTCCTTGACAAGCTGGAGCAGCTTGCGCTTCGACATCACGGTATAAGTGAGATTGAGACGGTTGAATTCAATCTGTCGTGGGCAATATGAATCATCCGCGAGCTCCTTTACGAAATAATCATAAAGTGGACGATGAGGCACGAATTCGAGGGTACAAATCGAATGAGTCACCCCTTCGAAATAATCGCTTTGTCCATGAGCGAAATCATACATGGGATAGACTTTCCATTGATCACCGGTGCGCCAATGTGGAGTCTTGATTATGCGATACATTATAGGATCGCGGAAGTGCATATTATCGGAGGCCATGTCGATTTTAGCTCTCAGCACCATCGAACCCTCTTCAAATTCCCCTTTATTCATTCTTTCAAAGAGGTCGAGGTTTTCTTCTATAGGACGATCGCGGAAGGGCGAATTTTCGCCCGGACGTGTAGGGGTTCCTTTTTGACGGGCGATTTCCTCTGAAGATTGCTCATCCACATAAGCCTTTCCCTCCCGAATCAGGCGCAGGGCAAGATCATAGAGCTGGGGGAAATAATCGCTGGCATAGTAAAGACGGTCGCCCCAGTCGAATCCAAGCCAGTGAATATCCTCCTTAATTGCCTCTACATATTCCGTATCCTCCTTCTGAGGATTTGTGTCGTCAAAACGGAGATTGCAAGTACCCCCGAATTTTTCGGCTGCTCCAAAGTCCATGATGAATGCTTTTGCATGTCCGATATGCAGGTATCCATTAGGCTCAGGTGGAAACCGGGTATTGAGACGTCCGCCATTCTTCCCTGCGGCGAGATCGTTTACGATTTCCTGTTCTACAAAATTGAGACCATTTTCATTTTTGATCTCTTCTTCTTTAATGATTTCGGTCATTTTATAAGTAGTAACTAATGAAGTTGTTTAAGCTAATAATAAGGTGGTGAAGGGAGCGAGTTTAAGCCACAAAATTACAAAAAAAAATCGATAAGAAAAATAAAAGCTTCCTCCTCTTTTAAAAAAAGAGAAGGAAGCAAAATCTCATTACGAGTTTTTCGATAATAGACTCAATTAAGAAAATCAGTTAACGGAAAATCTGTTGAATGAAGTGCCTTCAAGCACCACACAGGTTCTTGCGAATTGTCTCACAAAATTCAAAGTTGACGAACGAGGTGTCTTCATGATTTTCATTTTTACGATAGAGTCTGAATTTGTTTTTGAGGAATCGTGACTCATAGGCAGTTGTGGTTTAAAAATTACATTATTATAACGCATAAACCTTTATTATTATTGTAATCATAGGGTAATATTATTATGGGGTTAAAGGAATAAAACAGGACCGAAAAGAATCTCTTTCCGGTCCTGTGAACGTTTTAAGACATCCTTCGGCAAATCACGTCATATTTTTGTGACCGGCCGGTGGGGAGTCAAAGTGTAAGGATAATCTCTTTTTCCTGAGCGAGACGTCTGAGATTAAGTATTGCGTATCGCATACGACCCAAGGCGGTATTAATGCTCACTCCGGTGATTTCAGCGATTTCTTTAAAACTAAGGTTTTTGTAATATCTCATTGTGAGCACCTCCCTCTGAAGTTCGGGAAGCTCCTGAATGAGATATTTTACATCTTCTCTGATTTGATCAGAGATAATGATATCTTCGATAGTTTGCTCACACAGCTCTTTTCTGTTGAGGATATCCACATCTGTGATATCAGACGACTGAACGTTCTCGGCTTTTTCCTGACGATAGTAATCAATTATCAGGTTATGGGCTATGCGGGAAATCCAAGCGGGAAATTTTCCGTTTTCAGTGTAACGCCCCTGACGGATAGTATTGATTGCCTTTACAAAAGTCTCTTGAAAAATATCATTGGCAATATCTTCGTTTTTGATTATGCGCAGGATATAATTAAAGATACGGTTTTGGTGACGTTTCAGTAGATGATCGAATGCGGTGTTAGAACCGTTAGCATAAGCTTTGACCAGTTGTTCGTCGGTCATGCTTGAATAATTTGCCATGTTGATGTCAAAAGTTGGTTAAGTAATAAATATCTCGATAGGCGTTGGGTTAATAATAATGGGTTAAAATTTACGACTGCAAAGATATAATCTAAAAGGATGATTTCCAAACGAAATTTCAAAAAAAAAGAAAAATAATGTTAAATGCTATAATAAAATACCCTTTTTCACGATAATAGCCCCATTTAGGGGAAATTTGAGAAAATGGAAGAGAAACTAATATTATTCCTCTTCCATTAATAAATTAAAGAATGTCTAATCATTTCTTTTGGAGTTTCAATGCTGTCCATGAGGAGTCGGATATCAATCGGCCGGTCTCGAAGAGATCAAACTCAGTTGCCTTTTTCAGTATCATATCTATATCCTTGTCATAGAACCCGGATAGAAGCATCACGCCTTCCGGTTTCAATGCAGCGGCATATTTCTCCAAGTCTTCCAGGATAATATTCCGGTTGATATTGGCAAATAAGAAGTCGGCCTGTGTAATCTCTTTAAGTGATTCCGCATCACCATGAATAAATCTCACATCGCAATTATTGAGCACGGCATTATCCACAGCGTTGTCAAATGCAGGCCGATCTATTTCAATCACTGTAACATCGGAGGCTCCCCTCATTTTTGCAAGAAAGGCGAGGATACCGGTGCCGGTTCCTACATCGATTACACTCTTTCCTTCCAAGGAAAGTGAAAGGATGTGGCGCATCATTTGTGATGTGGTGTCGTGGTGTCCGGTTCCAAAAGCCATTTTGGGATCAATCACGATATCATATTTCGCCTCAGGCACATCTTTATGGAAAGTGGAATGGACCACACAAAGGTCATCGATAAGAATCGGCTTGAAATAATTTTTCTCCCATTCAGCATTCCAATCCTCTCCTTCAATAAATTCCGACGAGATATCTGCTTTTACTTCAATCGGGAAATCAAAAAAGGCTTGTCGAGCCAGTTCGGTTCCATCTTCAGAAGCTCTTATATAAGCGGTGAGTCCTTTATCATCAGGTTCGAAAGATTCAAATCCTACATCGGCAAGAAAAGCTGCTGCGAGGTCGGTGATGTCAGGGGTAACCGGAGAGAGATCAATCCTTACAGATAGATAATCGTTCATTTATTACGGGTTTTTAATCCTTTTTACGTTTGATGAATTTATAGATTTTCTTACCCGATCCAAAGAGAGACATGCCAATCATGGCATAATCGAGGTAATTAAGCCCGGTGAGTAATTTCCCCGCAATATTCCCCACTTTGGAAAGCTTGGAAGAGGATCCCTCGTTATTGCCGAAAAGCTTGCGATTTTTAATTCTTTCAGCTTTATGTAGCACTTTAGACTTGCAAAACTCTTTCTGGAGAGCAACTAACGCACGCTGGTAGCGAAGTTCTTCGATAGTATAACCTTTGAAGTCTTTTTGCGGGATTAGTACATCATTGCTTTTTGCTATTTCCTTATCCATATCTGTCAGTCTTTAGGTGTGAAGAATAGGCGAGTGATGAATTTTGCGATCGGATTCAAGAGGAGAGGACGGCGACACAAGTAAAGAAGTAGAATAAAGAGACATATTATTCCCGCCATTGCACAATATGCCAGAGCCGGAGAAATAATGAGCTTAAAGAGCTCCACTCCTGCGAAGGCAAGCATCAGAAGAGCTGCCAGACCAAGAAGAACACATACAGCCCCTATAATCAGAGATGTCATGAGAAGAGTGAATTTTTCTGCTACCGTGAATTTTGCATATTCCACTTCGAGCTTCATCCAATTCACTGATTGTCCGATGATATCCTTGATTTCGTCAATGAATTTTTCTTTCATATATCAAAGAAGTATGACTTAATTAAAGCGGGCATAGAAGCAAAATGCCCCAATGCCCGCAATGTTTATAATTGCCCGGCCCTAAGATGGGGTCGGAAACATACTTTGGAATTAATCTTCTGCTCCGGCAAGCTCTGCCACGAGGGCATCCACTTCCTTGTCGCTGATCTTAATGCCTTTTTTTCTAAGGATACCGGCGATCTTGGAACGCACTTCCTCGCCTTTTTCAGGGGCAAAGAGAAGAGCTGCGCCACAACCTACGATGGCTCCTCCAAGAAAAGCCGAAATCAAAGTAAGTGCTTTCATTTATCTGCTTTTTAAATTATTATTATAGATTTATTAGAGGTGCTGTTCAATCTGATCTTCGATCTCGTCAACGAGTTCCTCCATTTTGTCTTTCTTCAGAGAAATGCCTTTCTCCTTAAGAATTTTCGCGATTTTGTTTCTTGTAGTCTCGCCTTTTTCGGGAGCCATAAGAAGACCGACAGCAGCACCGGCTACTGCACCTCCGATAACGGAGAGAATAATGTGCAATGGTTTCATAATTTATGTTTTTAGTGAATAATCTATTTTTTAGGCAAAACACATAAAAGATGCTCGAATTGCCATTTTCTTAAATAACGTTTTTATATTATCAAATGTTTTATCAAGCATCTAAATTTGGGTAATGATTTCTTATCTGGAAGCCATTACAGGGAGGTTCACATCCTTTGTATATGCCATTACTCCTTCTTCTGAGAGCTGATACTGACGAAAATCACCATCCTTGGTAATCATCTTAACGTGAGTGTCGTCGATAAATGTAAGGAATGGGATATCTTCTCCTTCATTATTTACTACCGACCAAGTTTGTGAGTCAAAGTTGAAATTGAGACGGGTTTTCTCTCCTGTGGCCTCGCAAGTGATGTCATATCCTTTACCGTCGCATTTTATCAGATAGCGTCCGTGATCGGTGTCAACCGCTTTAACAGATGCAGACATAGGATTGCTTCCACTCCAGAATTCTATAGAATTGAGCACAAGCACATCAGCTATTGTGGTTACTTCATATACCGGGAGAATCCAGAAAGCGAAGAATACGAGTTCGTTTACAAATTTATTGCCTACCTGGTTATTCCAGGATAATACTCTTTTTGTGAGGGCGAAGGAACCGATACAGGATGAGAATGTCAATGACAAACCTGCAAGCAGGACGGCTCCAACTGCAATTTTGAATTTTCTCATAGTTTATAATGGATTAAATGAAGTTTTAAAAGTTGTGTGAAGTTAATAAAAAAATCGATAAATGCAAAATTATGAATATCCCATTTGGTCAATAATATTCATTCTGCCAAGAAATATGCACCGTTTTCCAACTTGATATAACCTTCATTATGAAGAAAAGAAAGCGTTTCAGCCAAAGATTTTGAAGAAGCGAGGGCACTAAGATGATGATCTATTATTCTGAAATCCACTCCATACGGTCTGCTTGAGATAAAATTCAATATTTCAGGAATTAAATTTTCTTTAGTCAATTTTTCTTTCTTGGATCTGCTTCCTCCGGCGCGGCATCTGTCGCATCGTCCGCAGTTTTCAATCGGCTCTTCTCCAAAATATCTGAGGATGGCGCTTTCACGACACCCTGCGCTATCATCGGCATATCCTATCATGGCTTCTACTCTCCCGGAAATAATCTCGCGTCGATCTTCATAAACGGTGCGAGGGATGGACAAGTATCTCGGTTCCTCTCTGGATGTGGGAAGATATATATAGGATGTCCGCGTCTTGGGTATGAACGAGAGCACTTTTGCCCTTGAAAGTTCAAGCAGAGCAGTATATATCTCTTCCGATGTCAAGTTTGTCTCAGTCGAAATTATGGTCTCGCTTATATCCACATAGTCAATAAAAAGTCCGGTATAGAGCCTGAGAATTTTCTGCAACACTATCTCGGAGTTTTGCGAAATTCCACGGAGATCGTAAAGATCTTCCCTTTGCATGGTGATGAGCACACGCGAACGATATTCCGTTTCTTCAAGAAACTCGATATAACCGGACTGTGACAGTATGTGCAAAGCGCTCAGACATTGACGTTGCTGATAATTGAAAGTTTTGCAGAATTTATCAAGATCAAACGGATAGAGATTGTCGTATCCTTCTCCAATTGATATTTTAAGGAAATTACAGACACGTTCATATAACTTTTTTATAAATTCTCTTTCCGGAAAATTCTCGGTTACCCTCCTGCGGAGCACTCCGGCATCTGACTTTGCACGCAGTAGCACTACATAAGACTTTAATCCGTCACGTCCTGCCCGTCCGGCTTCCTGATAATATTCCTCAAGGGATGGAGGAGTGTCATAATGAATCACGACTCGCACATCGGGCTTGTCGATTCCCATTCCAAATGCATTGGTGGCTACCATAACTCTTACGTTTCCTTTCTGCCATTCATTTTGACGGAGTGCTTTCACATCATAATCAAGACCTGCATGGTAAAATGTAGCGGAGATTCCCATCTGGCAAAGGTAGTCGGCTATCTCCCGGGTTCGCTTCCTGCTCCTTACATAAACGATTGAAGATCCGGAAGTGCGGCTCAGGATATGAAACACTTCGTTAATCTTTGTTTCGGAATTTCTTACTATGTAGTTAAGATTTTTTCGGGAAAAACTCATCCTGAAAACCACTGGATCCTTCATCAGAAGCTGACGGCATATATCATCTGCTACCTGTGGGGTGGCAGTAGCCGTAAGTGCAAGGACCGGAGCATCCGGTGCAATTTTTCTAAGATTCTTTATATGGAGATAGGCTGGTCTGAAATCATAACCCCATTGCGAGATGCAATGTGCTTCATCCACGACGATCATGGATATTTTCATCATTCTCAGCTCCTGAATGAAACCGGGATTTCTGAGTCGCTCCGGAGATGTGTAAATGAATTTTGCTTTTGCATTATATATGAGCTCACGGGATTTGCGTCGATCCTCGGCAGACATCCCGGAATGAAAGAACACAGCCTTTATCCGTCGTTTTTTCAGATTGTCAACCTGATCTTTCATAAGGGATATGAGGGGTGTGACAACGACTGTGATTCCTTCCATTAAAAGGGCCGGAACCTGAAAAGTGATAGATTTTCCACCTCCGGTAGGCATTAGGCCCAGCGTGTCGTGTCCGGAAAGAACAGAGTTGACAATCTCCTGCTGTAAAGGTCGGAAATTATCATATCCCCAATATTTCTTAAGAATGTCTAATGGGCTCATTTATCCGTTTCGGATGGTTTTATGTCTCGGATCATCAATTGGATGGAATCGGGATTGTTGGAACGCTTGGTTTGCTCTATGGTATAGACAATGTCGATTGGCTTATGGGCATGGATATGTTCGAAATACTTCGACATGTTAAAAGCAATGGCATTGATGACATGGCTTGTGCTGTTATCCTCAAGTTCAAGCTTGATATGTTCCAGATTTTTACCCACAAGCTTGCTTGTACCGAAATCAAATACATTCTTTGAGCAGAACACCGGCTTTTGATTGCCGGGTCCGAAGGGATTGAATCTCTTAAGATACGACACAAGTTCAGGAGTGATATCAGCAAATTCAATCACAGCATCAATATCGAGATGCGGCTCCAGCTGATTCGGTTGAATGTTTTTGGATACATATTCTTCAAACCGTCTGCTGAATTCGGGGATGTTTTCCTCTTTAAGAGATAGGCCGACAGCATAAGGGTGACCGCCGAAATTCTCAAGAAGATCGCGCGAGGCGTTGACAGCCGAATATATATCAAAACCCTGCACTGATCTTGAAGATCCCGTGGCAAGACCATTGGAATAGGTCAGCACCACAGACGGTTTATAATATAATTCTGTGAGGCGTGAGGCCACAATGCCAATTATTCCCTTGTGCCAGTTCTTGTTATAGATCACGATCGACCGTTTCCCTTTAACAATCTCCACATTATTGCTTATAAGTTTGTTAGCCTCCTCCGTAATCTGCTTATCGAGCTCCTTGCGGTCACGATTGTATTGGTCAATATCCTTCCCTTTTTCATAAGCATCGTGCAGGTCGCGACAAACAAGAAGATCCACCGTCTCGATACCGCTCTGCATTCTTCCAGAAGCATTGATGCGCGGGCCAATCTTAAATATCACATCGCTGATGGTGATATCCTTGTTGGTAAGCTTGCATAAGCGGATGATACTTCTGAGACCAAGATTGGGATTGGAATTGAGTCTGCGGAGACCATGATAGGCCATCACCCTGTTCTCTCCCACAATAGGCACAATATCTGCGGCGATACTCACGGCTACAAGGTCGAGAAGGGATTCAAGTTCGTTATGGTTGGTAAGGCCATTGCTCATGGCAAAACCCTGCATGAATTTGAATCCGACACCGCAGCCGCTCAGATAAGGACAAGGATAAGAGGAATCCGGCATTTTAGGATTCAGAATTGCTACGGCAGGAGGTAGCTGCTCATCGGGCATATGATGGTCGCAGATGATGAAATCTACACCTTTAGACTTTGCATAGGCGATCTCATCAATAGCTTTGATGCCACAATCCAGCACTATGACGAGCTTGATATCGTTTTCTGCTGCATAATCAATGCTCTTCATGGAAATGCCATATCCTTCTTCATACCGGGTGGGGATATAATATTCAATATTGGAATAATAATTCTGGAGGTATTTGTAAACTAATGCCACTGCAGTGGTGCCATCCACATCATAGTCGCCATAAATCATTATTCGTTCTTTTGACCCCATGGCCTTGTTGAGCCGATTCACTGCTTTATCCATATCATTGAGAAGAAAAGGATCGTGGAGGTCAGATATGGCGGGAGAGAAGAAAGCATCGCTTTCCTTTGGGGTCTGCACGCCACGACGGATAAGGAGCTCGCCAACCGCCGGAATATTTCCGCAATGCGCGGCAATCTCAGCGGCAGCACTTTTTTGCTGATTGGTAAGTGGCTGGTAATTCCATTTTCCTGTCATGACTCAAAATTTGAACGGTTAACGATATGAAGTTTAAAAAGGCCAATATTTCTACAAATTTAGCAAAAAAAATGAGGAAAAGCAAGTAAATAAAAAAATATCTGATTTAAAATAACTAAAAGAACTGATTAGTGTGTAGCAGAATACTTAATGAATTTGATTGATTACGGAAAAACAGGTGAATGAAATGAGATATTTAGTTATTAAAAAAATAAACTTAAAATAATTTAAAAAAATCAGTCTTAAAATTTGCGTGTTAAAAAAATTAATTTTAACTTTGCATCATCAAATGAAGAAAAGAAATCCGGGGTATTAGCTCATCTGGCTAGAGCGCGACACTGGCAGTGTCGAGGTGAGCGGTTCGAGTCCGCTATACTCCAC
>CAMWUJ010000003.1 GCA_947177405.1 uncultured Porphyromonadaceae bacterium
TGTCCTCCCGTGCTCCGGTCAAAAAAATTATAAATACTATCTTTTGTCTAAAATATTCTTGAAGTCTGAGCGAAATGAATTATTTTAGCTACCCCGATAAATTCATCAAAGCTGCAAGGATATGAATTAATACCTTAAACCAAATACGGCTTAAAAATGTTAAAATATTAAATTAACTGTAAAATCGTATTGTTATGGCAGCAAATGAAAACAACCGTCCGCAAGCCCCCAAAAGTGCTCGCGTTGCATTCGGTATTATTATGATAGTAGTCTATCTCGGTATGGGCCTTCTCTTCATCTTCAACGTCTTTGATATCATCAATCCCGTGGTGAGCTATGTCATTGGAGGTCTGCTGATAGTATATGGAATATTCAGAGGCTACCGGCTTTATGTAGGTTCTAATTGACAACCTTAAAATTCCACGTCCCATGAACATGAAGAAATTATCTCTTTGGCTTCTTGCCATCGGCGTTATGGTTGGAGCCGCCTCATGCACCAAAGTGAAGCGAGGAGAATATGCCAAAGGAAGCGCCACCATTTTTGCCGACGATGGTTTCCGCAATCTTGTGCAGGAAGAAATCAGCGTATTTGAATTCTCTTATCCCGAATCTTCAATCATTCCATTCTTCGTGAGCGAACAGGAAGCCATCGATACTCTCATGGCTGATGCTACCCAAGCCATTATTGTGACCCAGGAGCTCACAGAAGATCAGAAAAAATATATCAAGGATAAAAACAAACGAATAGTAAAGACTCATTGCATCGCTGTGGATGCCGTGGCTCTTATCACCAATAAGGAAAACTCCGTAAAAGAGCTGTCGATGGATGAGATATCCAAGATAATGAATGGCGAGATCACCAAGTGGACACAGCTTGCCGGCAACGACACCACCTCCATCAAGCTTGTCTTTGATAATGCCGGATCTTCCACAGTGAGCTTCCTTAAAGAAAAATTCCTTAAAGGTGACAAGAAATTCTCTGACAATCCCAATGCGTTCGCTCAGCAGAACAACGCGCAGGTGTTCGACATTGTAAAGAAAGATAAAGATGCATTAGGAATCATTAGTGTAAGCTGGCTCGGCGATGACCTTGAAAAAGCCAAGAATGTTCCTATCGACCAGCGCGTGGAGGATTATAAGAATGAGAACGACACAATCGTGCCCACAATGACCACAGAGGTGAATATCATCAAAGTGAGCAATCCCACTGAGAAGAATGATTTCGATCCCAAGGGTTATGCACCATATCAGGTCTATATTAATTCCGGACAATATCCTCTTTTCCGTAAAGTCTATATGATCTCTACAGCCTCCAAATCAACTGTGCTCAATAGCTTCTATACTTTCGTGACAGGATTTGCAGGTCAGAAGATTATAATGAAGACCGGTATCCTTCCCTTCCACACCAACCCCCGCGTGGTGGAACTCGTGCAGAACAAATAGGAAACATCTCTAATAAAGTAACGGAAGAGAAGAATCGACACTTTGTTTTAGTGAAAAAAAATTAATTATCATATTATATTTTCTTTACTCGGATTTTATTGCTATATTTGCATCTTAGAGAACTGGCTGACCATGCTTCTTTAAGATGCAATTTTGCAAACTACCCTTTATCTCTCCTATATTTCGGCCACATTAAACTTTCATGATTTTTATAAGTCATAGTGGCGAGAGAATTGGAATTCAATGTAAAAACTCAAAATATCATAAGTAAAAATGAAAATCAAAGGACTCATTTCACTTTGTCTTGCCGGCTTCGCAGCCGCAGGATTTGCTCAAACCCATGTGGAGGGTGAAGAGTATTTCAAGGCCGGTCAATATAACAATGCTTTCGACCTCCTTGAGCGCAGTCTTAACAACCCTGCCACTGATAAAGCCGTCAGCAATTATTATCTTGGTTCATACTGGATTCTTGGAAAAGACAACAACAAAGCACGCGAATACTTCACAAAGGGAATCGCAGTCAACCCCGAATACCCGATGAACTACGTAGGTCTTGGCAAACTCGACCTGATGCAAGGAAATGTGAAAGGCGCGGAAGCTCAGTTCAAGCTTGCTGAGAAATTCGGAAAAAAGAATGCATCTGTAACCACCGCAATCGCAAGAGCTTATTATGATGTGGATAAAGTAGGTTATGAGAAGCAAATCACCAAATATAAGGAGAAGGCTTTGAAGCAGGATATGAAGAATCCTGATTATTATATCTTCCTTGGTGATGAGCTTAGCGATGCCAACAATATCAACGGTGCTTCCACTCAATATGACTGGGCGAGAAGTTATGACCCCAAATCAGCAGTAGCTTATGTGAAGTATGCCGAACTTTTCCATAAAGCTAATCCGAAGCTTTCTATTCAGATGCTTAAGGACCTGCTTGTGAATAATCCTACTTCCGCTCTCGGTCAGCATGAGCTTGCAGAGACATACGAGGAACAGGGCGACTATAAGAACGCTACTATCGAATATGGGAAATATGTGAACAACCCCGTCCATTTCAAAAAGGACGAGAGTAAATATTCTTTCCTTCTCTACTACGACCAGCAGTACCAGAAAGGTTACGATTACGCAACCAAGCTTCTTAAGGAAGATCCCTCCAACTATGATGCACAGCGTTATCAGTTCATGAACGCAGTAATGCTTCCCGACCTCAAGGATCAGCTCCTCCCAATGGCTGAGGCGCTTTACGCTACTCACCAAGCTGATCCCAAGAAGAAACCTCTTTCTTTCGTGGACTATCATTTCATTTCCAATGTATTGAGCAACAATGGAAAGATGAATGAAGCGATCGCCGTTCTTAAGGAAGGTATCTCGGATCCTAATCTTGAGAAGTTCCGTCCTCAGCTCACTAATACTCTCTTCGACACTTATATGAGAGTGGTAAACAAGGATATGACTGAAGGTATGGCAGAAGTAAAGGCCAACAATAAGGAGAATGCCAACCGTATTCTTACTGAAGGAATCGAATATGCTCAGAAAGCTTCTGAAGTGAATCCAGAATCCTACCTCCCCTACTACCGTATGGGTACGCTCTATAATATCATGGGCGACCAGACAAAAGGATTCGAACTTTATGAGAAAGCTGCAAGCTTGGAGATTCCTAATGAAGGCGATGCTAAGATTCTCTACAAGATGTTGGGCGACTATTTCAAGGCAAAATCTAAAGATAAAGCGATCAACTTCTATAACAAATATCTTGAGCTCGATCCCGAGAATGTAGAGGTGAATGCTGCAATGGGTAAGCTCTGATAAAAACATAAGCCAAAAATCGGCTCTTAAGTACAAGAGTGGATTGTCGATTTGACAATCCACTCTTATTTTTTTGCAATCATTCACATTTTTTTGTATTTTTGCAGGTAAGTTGTTAAGAAATATCTCCGGTGAACTGAACCGGTCATAATGATTCCACTTAGCAATATGAAATAATGAAGAAAACAAAACAATATAAGTATGTCTAAATCCATACAGATTAAGAAAGGATTGAACATCCCGATAGCCGGAGCCGCCGACTCCCGGACTACTATCGATGACTCGACAAGACTCTTCGCTGTCTGTCCTGACGATTTCCCGGGATATACCTGGAAGGCTGCTGTCAAACCCGGTGACAAAGTGGAAATCGGATCGACCCTCCTTTTCGCTAAAGAAGCGGATATAATTTCCCTATCCTCTCCCGTGAGCGGAACAGTGAAAGAAATCAAACGTGGTGAACGTCGTAAGATTGAATATATCTCTGTTGAATTTAGCGAAAATCAATCACTTGACAATCAGCTGAAGAACTTCAAAGGGCTCGACCTTATCAAGAAGAGCGGTCTCTTCGCAATGATGCGCCAGCGTCCGTTTGATATAGTGCCTGCATCAGAGGTGATGCCACGAGATATTTTCGTTACTGCTTTCGATTCCGCGCCTCTCGCACCGGTACTTACCCAATCAATTGACAGGAATCTTCTTGAAGAAGGACTCAAGGTGCTGAAGGGATTCACTAAAGGGAGTGTCTATCTTTCTGTAGCCGAGGGAGATTCACTTTCGTCAAATGTGGCTGAGACAGTGGTATTCAATAATCTACATCCCGCCGGCAATGTCGGAGTGCAGATTGCCAATATCAAACCTGTCAATAAGGGTGAGACTGTATGGACCTTAAGTATCAAGACCGCTGAAAGAATCGGACGCCTGTTCACTCAGAACACCCTATCATTCGAAACCATCGTGGCAATCACCGGTCCCGATGCAAAGAATCCACATCTTGTAAAGACCCGGGACGGAGCATCTCTGGCTACCCTTCTCAAAGGAGAGATAAAGGAAACTGAAGAGAAAGTGCGTGTTATTTCCGGAAATGTGCTTACAGGAATAAAAGAAAACGTTCAAACCGGGTTCCTACGTTTCCCCTACCGTCAGATCACTCTTATCGACGAAGGAGACCATGCCGATGAATTCATGGGATGGGCTTCGATGAATCCCAAGAAATTCAGTGTAAAAAGATCTTTCCCCGCATTTTTGGCAGGACTTTCCAAACCTTTCAATTTCGATGCCCGCATAAAGGGTGGTCACAGGGCTATGATCCTCAGTGGAGAATACGACAAGGTGTTCCCCTTCGATATCTATCCTGAGTATCTTCTGAAGGCTATCTACGCAAAGGATATTGAAAAAATGGAGAAACTTGGTATTTATGAAGTAGCTCCCGAAGACTTTGCTCTTCCTGAATTTGTGGATACTTCCAAGAATGAGCTTCAGAAAGCCGTGAGGGAAGGTCTTGACTACCTGCGTAAAGAGACTCTATAGTAGGAACGCCTAAATTTGTTTTCATCACTTTTATAAAATACTACACGTGAAAGGTTTAAAAAAGAAAATCGATCAGATAAAGCCGAAATTCGAGAAGGGAGGGAAGTTTGAGAAACTTCATTCCGTTTTCGACGGTTTCTATACATTCCTTTTCACGCCTAATGAGACGTCGCGCTCAGGCGTGCATATCCACGACAGCAACGACTCCAAGCGTACCATGATCATAGTGGTTCTCGCCCTTCTTCCCTGCTGTCTTTTCGGAATGTGGAATGTAGGTTATCAGCATTTCCTTGCTACCGGTGAAACCGGTAAAAATTTCCTTGAATTATTCTTCTACGGCTTCTTCGCAGTGCTTCCTCAGATTCTTACAGCCTACATAGTGGGCTTGGGAATTGAGTTTGTGGTGGCTCAGATGCGTGGTCATGAAATTCAGGAAGGATTCCTTGTATCAGGTATCCTTATTCCCATGATCTGTCCGGTGGATACTCCCTGCTGGATGCTGGCAGTGGCAGTGGCATTTGCCGTTATTTTTGCAAAAGAGGTGTTTGGTGGCACCGGATATAACTTCCTGAATGTCGCACTTGTGACACGCGCCTTCCTCTTCTTCTCCTATCCCTCCAAGATGAGCGGCGACGGAGTATTCGTATCGCTTGGCAACCAACCCGCGGTGGATGGATTCTCCGGTGCTACCCCTCTTGGAGAACTTGCATCGATGGCTCCCGGAGATCAAATGACCAATGTGCTTGGAGATCCTCTATCATTCACAGATATCTTTTTCGGACTCTATCCCGGATCATGGGGCGAAACTTCCACTTTCTGCATTCTCATTGGTGCATTAATACTGCTCTTCACCGGAATGGCCAACTGGCGTATCATGCTTTCAGGTATCGTTGGTGCATTCCTCATGGCATTGGTGGCCAACAACTGGATGTCAGATCTTTATCCTGCCACAGCGCTTGATCCTCTCACCCAGCTTTGCCTCGGTGGATTCATGTTCGCAATAGTATTCATGGCTACCGACCCTGTGACTGCCTGCCGCACCACTGCAGGGAAATATATCTACGGATTCCTTATCGGTGTGGTGACCATGATTATCCGTTGCTATAACGCCGGCTATCCTGAAGGCGCCATGCTTGCGGTGCTCCTGCTCAACTGCTTCGCTCCTCTCATCGACCATTGCGTGGTGAGCCTCAACATACGCAAGCGTATGAAACGTGCTGAAATTCCTAACTCCTAATTCCCGAAATAGAGATGAACAGACAAAGTAATACTTATACCATCATATATGCGATGGTGCTCGTTCTCCTGGTCGGTATCGGTCTCTCGGTGGTGTATCAGGCCCTGAGACCCAAACAGGAGGAGAATATCGCCAACGACGTGAAACGCCAGATTCTGGCTTCAGCCCTCATCGTCCCTTCTCAGGGTGAAACTATCGGTGAACTTTACAATCAACATGTGAAGAATTCATTCATCGTGAATTCCGAAGGAAACCGTCTGGAAGGAAATGCTTTCGATGTAAATGTAAGCACCGAATTCAAGAAACCTGCAGCCGAGCGCCGCCTACCAGTGTTCGAATGTGAAACCTCTGCCGGCATGAAATATGTGGTGCCGGTATATGGCGCCGGTCTCTGGGGTCCGATATGGGGCTACATCGCTTTCGATGCAAATGGAAATACTATCTATGGAGCCTATTTCGCACATCAGGGCGAAACTCCCGGATTGGGTGCTGAAATCGAATCTCCCAAATTTCAGGATCAGTTTAAGAATAAAGACATTTTCGCCTCCGACGGTGCTTTCCAGTCGATCAAAGTGGTCAAGAATGGACAGGAGCCGGCTGAAGGGGCTTACGTCCATGCCATCTCCGGTGGCACAATCACGAGTCAGGGTGTAGCAAAGATGCTGCAGGAATCCCTCTCCCCATATACTAACTTTTTCAAACAATTAAGTCAAGGAAAGGAGGTATCCAAATGAGTTTGAAAAAAACGCTTCTTCCGCTCGTAAATCCTCTTTCGAAGGATAACCCGGTGATCGTTCAGGTGTTAGGTATCTGTTCCGCTTTGGCTGTTACAGCAAAGATGGAACCGGCTATCGTAATGACTATCTCGGTGACTGCTGTTCTGGCATTCGCCAATGTCATCATCTCCCTGTTGCGAAACACTATCCCCAACTCAATCCGTATCATAGTCCAGCTTGTGGTGGTAGCAGCTCTGGTAGTAATCGTGGATCAGGTGCTGAAAGCCTATAACTATGAAGTGAGCAAGGCTCTGTCGGTATTTATCGGTCTTATCATCACCAACTGTATCCTTATGGGTCGTCTTGAGGCTTTCGCACTCAACAACCGTCCATGGCCATCGTTCCTTGACGGTATAGGCAACGGCCTCGGCTACGGTATTATCCTCATCATCGTATCCTTCTTCCGTGAGCTCTTCGGTAGCGGCACTTTGTTCGGATGTCAGGTATTCCCCCAGTGGTGGTATGACGCCGGATATATGAACAACGGTATGATGATCCTCCCCCCCATGGCTCTGATAGTTGTGGCGTGCATCATCTGGGTACACAGAATTAAAAATAAAGATCTCCAGGAATAAGTTAAGTCTGAAAGAATATGGAAAATCTCAATCTATTCATACGTTCGATCTTTATCGACAATATGATTTTCGCCTATTTCTTGGGCATGTGTTCATTTCTGGCCGTCTCCAAGAATGTCAAGACAGCATTCGGACTTGGCGTGGCGGTTACTTTCGTATTAATAGTAGCGCTCCCCATCACCTGGTGTATCAACCAATATATCCTTCAGCCCGGAGCCTTGAGCTGGTTAGGCGAAGAATATGCCTCGGCCGACCTCTCCTTCTTAGGACTGATAATGTTTATTGCAGTGATCGCAGCTCTTGTGCAGATGCTGGAAATGGTAATAGAGAAATATTCACCCTCCCTCTATAACTCGCTGGGTATATTTCTTCCGCTGATAGCCGTGAACTGTGCCATCCTCGGAGCCGTGCTCTTCATGCAGCAGAGAGAATTCTCTAATGCCTGGACAGCCACAGTATATGGCGCCGGATCCGGAATAGGCTGGCTTCTGGCTATCACCGCCCTTGCAGCAATCCGCGAGCGTCTGAGCTACAGCCACGTGCCAAAACCTTTGAGAGGCATTGGTATCACATTTATTATCACCGGACTTATGGGAATCGCTTTCATGAGTTTCCTTGGTATCAAACTCTAAAACAAGAACTACATCATGTATATTCTTAATGCAATACAATGGAATAATGTCATAGCAGCCGCTTTGATATTCCTGATCATAACCTTGGTGCTGGTCGTGATCCTGCTGCTCGCCAAATCCTGGCTCGTAAAGTCGGGCGAAGTGGCAATCTCCATCAACGACGGTGCGAAAATGCTTCATACCGAAAGCGGAAAATCCCTTCTTGCCACTTTGGGCGAGAATGGTGTGCATCTTTCTTCCGCATGTGGCGGAAAAGGAAGTTGCGGCCAGTGCAAACTACAGGTTGTATCCGGTGGCGGAGATATGCTCCCTACTGAAGCAGTGCATTTCACACGCAAACAAATCAAGGATAACTGGAGACTCGGTTGTCAGGTGAAAGTGAAAGGCGACATGGAGATAAAGGTATCCGAATCCGCTCTCGATGTCAAGGAATGGGAATGTACGGTTATCTCCAATAAGAATGTGGCTACATTTATCAAGGAGTTTATCGTGCAGCTTCCCGAAGGTGAACACATGAACTTCATCCCCGGTAGTTATGCCCAGATTCGTATTCCCAAATACGAGATGGATTATGACAAGGATATCGATAAGGCTCTGATCACGGATGAATATCTACCCGCCTGGGAAAAATTCGGTCTCTTCACTCTTAAGGCAAAGAATGATGAAGAGACTGTAAGAGCATATTCAATGGCCAATTATCCGGAAGAGGGAGATCGTTTCATGCTTACTGTTAGAATCGCTACCCCCCCTTTCAAACCGAAACCCCAGGTAGGCTTCATGGATGTGCCTCCGGGCATTGCCTCTTCTTACATATTCTCCCTGAAGCCGGGCGACAAGGTGATGATGTCGGGTCCTTATGGAGATTTCCATCCTATCGTTGACTCCAAAGCAGAGATGATATGGGTGGGTGGTGGTGCCGGAATGGCGCCTCTCCGCGCTCAGATAATGTGGATGACCAAGACACTCAAGACCACCGACCGTAAGATGAGCTATTTCTATGGTGCTCGTGCGCTTAATGAAGTGTTCTATCTTGACGATTTCCTTCAGCTTGAAAAGGAATTCCCCAATTTCAAGTTCTACCTTGCTCTCGACCGTCCCGACCCTGCTGCCGACGCCGCCGGAGTGGAATATACCCCCGGATTTGTGCATCAAGTGATGTATGAGAAATATCTCAAGGACCATGAGGCTCCCGAGGATATCCAATATTATATGTGCGGTCCCGGCCCTATGAGCAATGCAGTGAATAATATGCTCTATAATCTTGGCGTGGAGCCGGAGAGCATACACTATGATAACTTCGGAGGGTAACAGACCGTCTGACTATTCCACCGGGGTTTCGAGGCCTCGGTGGAAATATAACCGATACCTTATTTCTATATACCATAAAGACTCCACCCGCCTTAAATCGGGTTACAACTCAGGATTAAGAGAGTCTTAATAAACGTAATACTTATAATTATGAAAAGAGACAACAAAGTATTCGACATCATCGACCGCGAACACTTGCGTCAGCGTCGTGGAATAGAGCTTATCGCAAGCGAGAATTTTGTAAGCGATGAAGTGATGCGCGCAATGGGTTCGTGCCTTACCAACAAATATGCCGAAGGCTATCCCGGACATCGTTATTATGGCGGTTGTCAGGTAGTGGATGAAGCGGAAAATCTCGCTATCGAACGCGCCAAGAAGCTTTTCGGTGCTGAATGGGCCAATGTGCAGCCTCATAGTGGCGCCCAGGCTAACATGGCGGTTTTCATGGCATGTCTGAAACCCGGCGATAAATTCCTCGGAATGGATCTCAGCCATGGAGGTCACCTCAGTCACGGATCTCCGGTGAATTTCTCCGGTCTCCACTTCCAGCCTATCAGCTATACTGTAGATGCCAATACAGGACGCGTGAACTATGAGGAGCTTGAAGAGAAAGCTCGCGCGGAGCGTCCCAAACTTATAATTGCCGGAGCAAGCGCATATAGCCGTGATTGGGATTATGCAAGAATACGCAAGATAGCTGATGAGATAGGAGCGATCTTCATGGTGGATATGGCTCATCCTGCCGGCCTCATTGCTGCAGGTCTCTTGGAGAATCCTGTGAAGCACGCCCACATCGTGACAACCACTACCCATAAGACTCTCAGAGGTCCTCGTGGCGGTCTTATCCTTATGGGTAAGGATTTCGATAATCCCTGGGGAAAAAAGACTCCTAAAGGCGAGATAAAGAAAATGTCGGCTCTTCTTGATTCCGCCGTATTCCCCGGCGTACAGGGCGGTCCGCTTGAACATGTGATCGCCGGTAAAGCCGTTGCATTCGGAGAAGCTCTTCAGCCCGAATGGAAAGAATATGCAGAGCAAGTGAAGAAAAATGCTGATGCCCTCGCAAAGGCTCTCATAAAGAGAGGATATAAGATTATTTCCGATGGTACAGACAATCACTGTATGCTTGTGGATCTTCGTCCCAAATTTCCTGAGATGAGCGGTAAGAAGGCCGAGAGAGTACTCGTTGAGGCTGATATCACAGCCAATAAGAATATGGTGCCCTATGATTCCCGATCTCCATTCCTCACAAGCGGTCTGCGTTTCGGAACAGCAGCAATCACAACTCGTGGTGCAAAAGAAGATCTCATGGAGACTATCGCTGAATATATCGACCGTGTGCTCACCAATGCAGATGATCCCGCAGTGATTGCAGAAGTGCGTGGTCAAGTCAACGAACTCATGAATGATTATCCCATGTTTGCATGGTAACAGATATCTTGAAAATAGAATTCCCGCAGAAACTATTCATTACCGGCATCGATACCGATGCCGGTAAAAGTTTTGCAACAGGATGGCTTGCAAAAGTCATCATGACAAAAGGGAGAACGGTTATTACCCAAAAATTTGTGCAAACCGGCAACCGCGAATTCAGCGAGGACATAGAGGTGCATAGAAAAATAATGGGAATTCCATTCACAGCCGCAGATAAACTCAAGATCACTGCTCCGGTGATTTTCTCCTATCCTGCAAGCCCCGATCTTGCAGCCCGACTTGATAACAAGGATCTTGATTTCTCAATCATAGAAGAGGCCTCCGACACACTCTCCAAATCATACGATCACCTTCTTATCGAAGGAGCAGGCGGATTAATGGTCCCGTTGAAAGGGGAATATCTCACAATCGATTACATAAGAGATCATAAACTCCCGGTGGTTTTAGTCACCAACGGACGACTCGGATCCATTAACCATACTTTGCTCTCTCTAAAGGCTATTGCTGACGAAGGCCTATCTCTCTTTGCAGTGATATACAATACTTATTTCGACAAGGACAAGATAATTTGCGAGGATACCAAAGCCTATATACGCAAATGGCTCTCCAACCATTTTCCTAAATCTTTGTATCTCGAATTCTGATTTTCCCTCCCCTTTCTGTGGGGAGGAGAAAACAAATAATCCATAAATTTAAAGTGAAAAAAGCAGCTACCATAACAAAACAGGAACTTGCAGAACTTCCCATGATATCATATCAGGGAGAAATTATTTTAGTAGATTCTGAAGCAGATGCAGAAACTGCTGTTTCGATACTCAAGACAGCAAGGGTAATAGGGTTTGACACTGAAACAAAACCAAGTTTTAAGCGAGGACAGACCAATAATGTGGCTTTGCTGCAGCTCTCCACCGATAACTCATGTTTCTTGTTCCGTCTCAACCATATCGGGCTTTCGGATAATGTGAAAGCTCTCCTTGAGGATGAGAGTATATTGAAAATCGGTGTTTCCATCCACGATGATTTCCACAACCTCAATAAACTGTATCATCTCTCACCCGCAGGATTCATAGACTTGCAGCATTTCGTGAAAGACTACGGAATCGCCGACAACAGTCTTGCTAAAATCTTCGCTATTATTTTCGGCTACAGGATATCAAAAGGTCAAAGGCTTTCCAATTGGGAAGCAGAGGAGCTAACACCCCATCAGCAGGCATACGCGGCTTTGGATGCACAGGCATGTGAGAGAATATACCATCATCTTATCTCGGGCAATTTCAAAGCCGAGCAATCACAATATTTCCGTGAAATCGAACAGCCCCAAAAGAATACTGCAAAGCCTACAAAAGAAGCAGATACGGATATACATAAAAAGGAACCGGAATCTCAACTATGATAAGCTTTAAAAAGATATGAAGAAACTTAAGAAATCAATCTATATACCAATAATTGTTTTTATCTATTTCTGTATATTACTTTATAACTTTGTTCCCGATATTATTAGATCCGGACAATACTGGAGAATTTATACAATTGCGGGAGGAGAACTGACAATTATTATATTGCTTTATTTCTCATTAAGGAAAAAGGAGAAAATGGCTAATGACAATAAAAAAACAAAAGGGTGATAACCTCCACGGTCGCACCCTTTTTAAAGTTTCTACAGGTAAAAAATCTTAAGGTAAAAAAGATTGTTTTAGGTCATTGCAAAGGTACAAATATTTCGGAAACCCACCAAACTTTTGATGGCCTAAATTAACAAATATGCTGTAAAACATATAATGCAGCCGTAGAAGTTGTTTAAACTTATTTACGAATGTTAATATGAAATTGTTTTTACCTTCTTTTATTAACCCTTGCGGATCTTTTTGGCTGCTTTCACCTCTCTCATCGGCACCAACCGGGAGGTTGCTGCCTCTTCGAGAGTCGAAATCAGCTCAAAAATATCTCGCAATTGTTAATAAAAAATAAGTTTAAACAACTTCATATAAACAGCTTCTAAATTATTCCAAATACCTTTTAATCTCCAGAGAATCTCCATCCCATACGGCGTAAGAGAATTTTGAAAGCCATTCACCAAGCACAATCACCTCGGCTTTTTCCTTATTCTCCCCATTATTATTCTCGGCTTTTACCCATTTCTCCCCCTTACCATCTTCAACTTCTATAGTGAATCTTTCTAACAAATGAAGATGACCATAGAGGAAATAATCAATATCGGGATGATCATGGAGATATTGCCTGCTGAAACTACCGATATTCGCCATCATTCTATCTGCATCCTCCCGACTCGGCAACGGTGACTCATTGCGCGAATGATCACTCCAGCGATAAGCAAAAGGCACTGTCCACCGAGGATGAATACCCGAAAACAATTTCTGACAAATCTTGCTTCGAAACAACCCTCTGATAACCTTGAATGAAAACTTCAGCTTCCCCACACCATCCCCATGTGTCATAAAGAACTTGTGACCATCAATTTCCTCAACCTTATACCCGTCCACAACCTCGATTCCAAGCTCGGTGGGTAAATAGTCGAAAATCCAGATATCGTGATTACCTATGAACCATACTATCCTGATACCCCTATCGGAAAGCTCTGCCAACTTACCAAAGAATCTCACAAATCCACGGGGCACGACATAGCGATACTCATACCAATAATCCAGAATATCTCCTAAAAGGAAAATTGCATCGGCTTTATCCTTTATTGAGTCAAGAAAAGAAACGACCCTCCTCTCCGCAGCCTTGTTATCCTTGAAATAAGGCGCGCCAAGATGAAGGTCGCTTAAGAAATATGCTCTCATTAAAAAGAGTTATGTAGCATTTAAAACAACTTCTATAAATCTTTACAGGAATCCAAGTTCAAGCTTGGCCTCCTCGCTCATCATATCTTGATTCCATTCCGGCTCAAACACGAGTTGCAGGTCAAGTTTTTCCGGACCCTCGATGCTAACGAGCTTCTGCCTCACATCCTCAACGATGAAATCCGCAGCCGGACAAGAAGGCGCCGTCAACGTCATATCCACATGGAGTGTCTTGTCCGACGTGTCATAATCTATTTTATAGATCAGACCCAGATCATATACGTTTACAGGAATTTCCGGGTCAAACACCGTGCGGAGCATTTCAACAGCCTTATTTGTCACATTCAGTTCCTCAGATTGAGGCTCAGAAGTATCAGTCGATTTTGCAGACACTTCCGTATTATTATCTTCAGAAGAGACTTTTACCTCTTCGCTATCATGAATGTTATCTTCCATAGTTTTTCAAATTAGATTTAGAACAGCCATGCCAGATTAATCTGCCAGCCTTGATTTCTTGCGGAAAAATTATCCAACTTCACTGTGCGGACATCATAACTAAGTCCCCAGAGATACCCCATGGAAAGCTGTAAATGTTCATAAAACTCGCCTCCGATTCCGCATTGAATCCCTAAGGAACCCTCAGGATGTTCGATACAGTCAAGCTTGCTTGTGGAAAGATTGAAAGTGAATACCGGCCCGGCATACACGAATGGAGCCACATATCTCTCGAATCCATCCATTCTTGTCCACTTGAAACGCAAATTAACAGGAATCTGAAGAGTATGGAAATTCACGGTTTCGTTTCCGAATCCCGCTACCGACCAGACCGGTTTCTCTCCGAAATTTACCTTTGCTCCATGCAAAGCATACTTCAATCCGAAATCAACACCGAAACCGATTCCCGGAATCATAATCTCACCCATCAATCCTGCATTCACTCCTGCAGTGTATTTTGTAGTGATAAGATCCTGCTTCCAATTAAGCGTGGAAATATTCACTCCGGCGGTAGGACCCCACCTGAATTCAGCCGAGGCCGACAATGCCACGAACAGCAGCAGTATGGCACTCACTATTTTCTTCATAACCAATCTAATAAGTAGCTGTTAAAACATAAAAAGTGTGTCCGGACATAAAAAGTCAGGACACACCTTCCATTTAACTTTAGAACATCCAGGCAGCAGTAACTGTCCAGTAATTATTCTTTATCTTCACATCATCTGTGGGAGAGGGAAGGCCGGCAGGGAAACCGGGAATGGTCTTGTCGGCAAATTTTACGATATTATTGATACCGAATGTATAGCCGGCACCGATCTGAAGATGCTTGATAAGCTCCACTCCAAGACCGAGGTTCCAACCCCACTGTGCGGTCTTTGTCTGAAGATATCCATCCTTCTTGCCACCGAGCTTTAGGGCGAGATCCGGACCGGTGAAGATGTAAGGAATCACGATTCTATTGATAGCCGGTAGAGAGAGCTTATATTTAAGATTCAAAGGAATTTCAAGGAAATTCTTTGCAGACTTGTTGGAAGTCACAACTCCGTCTCCATCGATGAAAGGAGACTCGCTGTTCATGCGTGCATACATCAGTGAAAGATCCATACCTATACCGATGACAGGCACAGTGAACTCAGTGGTGACACCGGCAGTCCAGCCACAACGGTTATCATCATTGAATGTTTCATTCCAGTTGCTCTTGCTGAAATGGACTTTATCTACATTAAGACCTGCCTTAACACCAAAGCGAAGGAATGCGTTGGCCTGAGAACAGCCAAAGATGGCTACCAAGGCCATCACGAGAGTAAATTTTAACTTTTTCATATCGCTACTGTTATTTTAAGTTACAAATTTAGGAAATAATTCTTAAAGTTCGCTAACTTTGTAGAAAGTTTCTATAATTTTTATTAAATTGAATCTATGTTGGCAGAAGTAATACTCCCGTTACCTCTATATTCCACCTTCACCTATGTGGTGCCGGAGGAGTTGGAAGAACACGTGCAGCCCGGTTCAAGGGTGCTTGTGCAGTTCGGTAAAAAGAAGTATTACACAGGAATCGTGGAATATACCCATTCCAATCTTCCCCAGGGATACGAAGTGAAGCCCATCATGGCACTTCTCGACGCCTCGCCCGTGGTAAGATATCCTCAGATAAAGATGTGGCGATGGATTGCGGAGTATTACCTATGTTCGGTTGGTGAGGTCTATAAGGCCGCGGTTCCTACCGGACTTAAGCCAGAAAGCGAATCCTACATATCCTTCAATAAAGATTGGGAACTCCCCGACGATTTCTCGCCTACCGACCATGAAGCGATGGTGATTCATTTCATGGAAGAAAAGAAGCGTCTGAAGATTTCAGAAATCGAATCGGCTTTGAAGATCAAGGCTGCCGCAAAAATAGTGAATCGCCTCCTTGAGATTGGAGTCTTGGAGATAGATGAGAAGCTTGTGGAGAAATACAAGCCCAAGAAAGTGGTGTATGTGGAGTTATGCTGTCACCAAAAGGATAACGACACTCTTCATTCATTCTTTGATCTTGTGAACAGATCCCGCCAACAGGAAAAAACGCTCATAGCATGGCTTGATTTGTCGGGATGGATGTCTCCGACAAAAGCGCCTGAGCCGGTGGAGCGTGAGAAACTTCTGTCTGTGGCAGGTACTTCCCCCGCTGTATTGAGAGCTTTGATTGACAAAGGTATTTTCCGGCAGGTGAAACGGGTGGTGAACCGGTTCAACACAAATGACGCCCCTGCTTCACCTTTATTATCGCCTCTATCCGGACCGCAACAAGATGCTTTCAATGCCATTAAGGAGGGATTCCGCAACTCAAAAGTCACTCTTCTGCATGGAGTGACCGGAAGCGGAAAAACGGAAATATATTCACATCTGATGAATGCTGCCTTAGCCGACCAGAGACAGGTGCTCTATCTTGTGCCGGAGATCTCACTTACCACACAACTCACCGACCGTCTCAGAAAAATCTTCGGAGACCGTCTGCTGATATATCATTCCAAATTTTCCGACAATGAGAGGGTAGATATATGGAAACGACTACTCACAACCACCCAACCCCTTATCATTTTGGGAGTGAGGTCGTCCGTTTTCCTTCCTTTTTCCAATTTAGGATTAGTGATTATAGATGAGGAGCATGAGAGTTCCTATAAGCAGTATGATCCGGCTCCGCGTTATAATGCCCGGGATGCAGCAATCGTACTCGCTTCCATGCACGGATCTAATGTGCTCCTCGGGTCGGCTACACCTTCGATCGAGACCTATTACAAAGCACTTACCGGGAAATATGCTCTTGTAAGCCTCACCAGAAGATTCAAGGGAGCCGAACTTCCGGAAGTGAAGATTATCGACATGCGAGACCAGCGGAAGCGAAAATTAAACAAAGGTATTCTGTCAGATCCTTTCAGGAAAGCGTTACGGCATACTCTTGAAGAGGGACAGCAGGCAATAGTATTTCAGAACCGGAGAGGATTCGCTCCTGTGGTGGTATGCACTCAATGTGGATGGACTCCAAAATGTGTCAACTGCGACGTATCAATGGTCTATCACAAGAACACGGATATCCTGAAATGCCATTACTGCGGATATTCAAAGCCGTTGCCCAAGCTATGTCCGGCATGCGGGCAGAACAGTATCGAGACCTTCGGCTATGGCACCGAACGCATTGCCGAGGAGCTTCATAAGGAGTATGACGGATTCAGGGTGGCTCGTATGGATCTCGATACTACCCGAAATAAAGATGCCCATCAGGAAATCATTGAAGAATTCGCCCGACATGAGACCGACATTCTGGTGGGTACACAGATGGTGAGCAAGGGTCTTGATTTCGGGAATGTGAACGTTGTGGGAGTCATCAATGCAGATACTCTTCTTAATTTCCCGGATTTCCGCAGTAATGAACGTGCCTACAATATGCTTGAACAAGTGGCGGGCAGAGCCGGACGGCGCGAAAAAAACGGAACCGTTTTCATACAGACCACCCAAATCTCCAATCCGGTGCTCGATTATGTAAAAAATCACAACTACGTGAAATTTTATGAAAGTGAGATTGAGGAACGTCGCAATTTCGCATATCCTCCTTTCACAAAAATCATAAACATATATATCAAGAACAAAGACGCAGCCTCGGCAGATATAGCAGCCGTGATATTTGCCAAGAAGCTTCGCGAAGTATTCGGTGAACGTGTCTTGGGTCCGGAGAAACCCTTTGTTAGCCGGGTTGCCCTGTGGTATCTTCAGTCGATCATGCTGAAAGTGGAAGCCGGTGCATCCATGAAGAAAGTGAAAGACATCCTCCGGAAACTTTATGCCGACATAGCAGGAGAACCGCATCTCAAAAGCAGTATTATATATTATGATGTGGATCCCGTATGACAATACAATCTTAATTCTTAAGTCTTAAATCTTACAAACCATTCAACCATTAAATAAGAATATGAACCAGAAAATACACGATAAATTTGACAGAGAACATCTCTGGCATCCATATACCTCCACCAACAATCCTTTACCTACCTATAAGGTTGACCATTGCGAAGGAGCGGAAATCATCCTTGCTGATGGGAAGCGCCTTATCGACGGAATGTCGTCATGGTGGTGTGTGATACATGGGTATAACAATCCTGTTCTCAACGACGCACTCAAAGCCCAGATAGATAAAATGAGTCACGTGATGTTCGGAGGGTTGACACACGATCCGGCAATTGAACTCGGTAAACTTCTTCTTACCATTCTTCCTCCTTCTATGAATCATATCTTTTATGCTGATTCGGGATCGGTAGCAACAGAGGTTGCCATGAAAATGGGAGTCCAGGCCTGGGACAATCCGAAGAAAACCAACTTCGCCACAATCAGAAGAGGTTATCACGGAGACACCTGGAACGCTATGTCGGTCTGCGACCCTGTCACCGGCATGCACGGAGCTTTTGGAAACGCACTTCCCATACGTCATTTCGCCCCGGAACCTCAATGCTCATTTCATGAGGAGTGGAAACATGAAGATTTCCTACCGATGAAAAAAATCATTGAAGAAAACCGATCCGAATTAGCGGCTGTGATTCTTGAACCCATAGTGCAAGGAGCCGGAGGAATGAGATTTTATCATCCCCAATACCTTCGTGAATTACGGAAATGCTGCGATGAAAACAATGTTTTGTTGATTTTCGATGAAATTGCCACCGGATTCGGTCGTACAGGAAAACTTTTTGCCTGGGAACATGCAGGCGTGGAACCCGATATAATGCTTATCGGTAAAGCTCTCACCGGAGGCTATATGACTTTTTCCGCTGTCGCCGCCTCCGATAAAGTAGCCGACATGGTATCAAAATCTCAATCGGGAGTAATGATGCATGGCCCTACATTTATGGGAAATCCGCTTGCATGCGCTGTAGCACTCGCTTCGACCAGACTGCTTCTCGATTCTCCCTGGCAAAAGAGGATAAAAGAAATCGAGAAGATAATGAAAGAGAATCTCTCCGCTGCAACGCAACGGAAATATGTCAGGGAAGTTAGGGTTTTGGGAGGAATTGGAGTAGTAGAATTAGACAGGGAAGTTGATCTCGGTCGTTTCCAGAAATATTGCGTGGAAAAAGGTGTATGGATACGTCCTTTCGGACGCAACGCCTATATCATGCCTCCATATCTGGCGGTTTCCGATTCACAGGTAAGAGTTTTGTGCGAAGTCCTTCTCAATATTCTCGACAGAATGTACGGAGATAACAAAGACTCCATCCAACAAAAAATGTTAATGCAGGGTCGCATATCAGGGAGCAGATATCGCCTTGCAGACGAAGGAATATAGCGAGCTATATGACTGAGGCAATTGAAAATCGACGAGTTTCCACTATTGATTAACAATGACGAGTCAAAAGGCGATAGATGCCCCTGAGATGCGAGTGAAAGAGTAATTTAAAACTTTAATTTTAATAAATTTAAATATCATTACAATTTCCAATAAAGAAAGTTACCCGGGTCCGCCCTCTTTTTGGCTAAAATCTCGAATCTCTTCAGTCACAGCGCAGAGGCTGCTCCTTCAGAGATTCAAGATTTTATCTCAAAATTGAAAATCGACGAGTTTCTTCTTAAATCTGAGATGACGAGTCAAATAGGCCGCCCTGCATTTAACATTTTTTGTTGGATGGAGTCTAAAAGATAACGCCAATGAAATTTGAGGCTTACAAGGAAATACTGAATCAATTTGAAAGCGAGAACCGACTACGCAGGATTCCCACAGACAGAGAGAATCCGGAAAGAATTGATCTATCAGGTAATGACTATCTTGGCTTGGCTGCAGCATGCAAAGATGAATATCCTGAATTTATAAGGAGAACCACAGCCTCCTTTTCCTCCTCCGCTTCGCGTCTTCTTGCTTCCCGTCAGAATCATTTCTCTCTTTTGGAAGAACAGCTGGAGAAACTTTACAGGCGTCCGGCATTGCTGTTCAATTCCGGATATCATGCAAACGTCGGCACTATATCCGCTCTCAGCATCCCCCCCACTCTCATAGTGAGCGATAAACTAATTCATGCCTCCATTATCGACGGTATAAGGATGGGGAAAGCCGACAATGTAAGATGGAATCACAACGATACCTCTCACCTCCGAAAGATTATAGAGAAATATAATGACCGCTACGACAGGATAATCGTGGTGGCTGAATCGATCTACAGCATGGATGGTGACCTGGGTCCTCTAAAAGAGCTTGTGGAACTTAAGAAACAGTTTCCGAAAATCATCCTCTACATTGATGAAGCCCATGCATTCGGAGTGAGAGGAGAGAAAGGGTTAGGACTCACGGAGGAATATGGACTACTGGATGATATAGACATCTTGATATGCACGCTCGGGAAAGCATGTGCATCGGAAGGCGCATTTGTGATTACCTCTCCCCTTCTTCATTCCTATCTGATAAACACTGCGCGTCCACTTATTTTTTCAACAGCCCTGGCCCCAATCAACGCGGCATGGACCTCAGAAATGATTCGAAAGATAATCTCCATGAAAAATGAGAGAGAAAAACTTAAGGAAATATCAAAAGATTTTCGTAACTTTATATCACGAATCACTCAAAAAGATAATCCTTCGCAATCACAGATAGTCCCCATGCTGATCGGTGATGCCGGGAAAGCTCTTCAGATTGCGGAAGCTCTCAATAGAGAAGGTATTGATGCGTTGGCTATAAGACGTCCTACCGTTCCGCCCGGAGGAGAGCGAATAAGATTCTCACTCAATGCGACACTCTCCCAATGTGAACTAAGAAAAGTGAAGGATGCAATTCAGAAAATAGTGAAATGAATATAACCTTTCTTAACCCTTCTCTAAGGTCTGACCGTCTTATCCTCATCTTCTCCGGATGGAGCTGTGGAGCCGACCTATACCACGACTTTACATTTCCCGGATGGGAAATAGCAGTAGTGGACGATTATTCCTCATTGTCGTTCGACATAGCTGAGCTTGAAAGGTTTTCCACTATATATCTTTTTGCATGGTCATTAGGAGTTTTCATGGCTTCCACAATCGACTTCAGATCTCATATCACCGCAGCGGTCGCTATCAATGGCACACTTAAGCCAGCAGATGACTTAAAAGGGATCCCCAGGGATATATTTGTCAAGACTGCTGAGAATCTCACACCTCGCAATCTGATTAAGTTCAGAAGACGAATGGCAGGAGAGAGTGATATCTTCAATCAAATTTTCAAAAAGGAATTCTCAGTGGAAGAATCATCTGGATTAAGGAATCAACTTTTTTCTATACTTGATTGGCAAGAGAGTCATCCTTCTTATCCGCTACCATGGAAGAAAGTGTTCATTTCAGAAAACGATGCTATTTTCCCATATAAGAACATGAGGAGATTTTGGGAAGATGAATCGATATATCCCTCTCCTAAAACGATCTCCCTGCGTGAAAGTCATTATGTGCCGATGGAGAGAATTGTAAAGATGACAATTCCTGAAGTTCAAACCTTAGCTCGTCGTTTCTCCGGAGCGGCGGCCTCATACAATTCGAATGCCGAGGCTCAACGTAAACTGTCAACCTTGTTGGCAGAGATGCTTTTCAGGAAAGGTCTTTCGGTTGATCAGAAAATTCTTGAAATAGGATGTGGCACGGGAATCTTTACCCAAGAGATAATCAATTTATTTTCTCCACGTGAATTGGTCATGGTGGATATCTCTGATGTACGACCCGATACCTCCAATATCAATTCAAGATTTCATAAAGCGGATGCCGAGAAATGGATTGCTGATTCAGAAGAGAGATTTGATGCTGTGGTTTCTTCGGCCACGGTGCAATGGTTTGTTAATCTGCCTCTTTTTTTCAGCAATGTTTACCATCATTTGGAAGATGACGGGATTCTTGGATTCTCCACCTTCCTTTCGGGAAACCTTTATGAACTTGACAGCCTGCGCCCCTCCCCTCTTCATTATCATACCTCTCAGGAAATCCGGATATGGCTTGAAAGATGGTTTGAAGAGATTGAAGTGATAGAAACAGAATATATATTGAATTTCGACACATACCGTCAGCTTTTCGACCATCTCAGATCAACAGGCGTGGGAGGATCGGCACCGGTCGAGAAGTTATCGATTTCCTTAATAAAGGAAATGAGACAGCTCACCTTCAAATGTGGATGTTTTGTTGCAAAAAAGAAAAATAAAGAGATATATGGAAATAATTAAGACAGAAATAGAAGGGCCTGTAATTATAAAGCCGCGTGTGTTCAATGATGCAAGAGGATATTTCTACGAGAGCTATAACAAAGCCGAGTTTGACCGGCTGGTAGCTCGAGTGGATTTCGTGCAGGATAATCAGTCGATGTCCACTTTCGGAGTGATGCGCGGTCTTCATTTCCAACGTCCTCCCCATGCACAGGCCAAACTGGTGAGATGTATTCAGGGAAAGGTACTTGATGTGGCGGTGGATCTACGCAAGGACTCGCCCACCTATGGAAAACATGTTGCAGTGGAACTTACGGAAGAAAACAAATTGCAGTTTTTCATTCCGCGCGGGTTTGCACACGGGTTTGTGGTATTAAGCGATGTGGCGGTGTTCCAATATAAATGCGACAATCTGTATGCTCCTGATGCTGACGGAGGAATCTCCATCCTCGATGAATCACTTGGAATAGACTGGGGAATCGATATAAAGGAAGCCATTCTTTCTGAAAAAGATACGCGTCATCCCCTTCTTTCCGACTTTGATTCTCCCTTCTGATTTGGAAGTTTATCAGAAAGGTTGTATATTTGTAAATAAACCCATCTTTTGCCGATTCATCGAAAGGCAATTTAATCAAAGACTAAAATGAAAAAGAATATTCTTATCACCGGAGGAGCCGGTTTCATAGGTTCCCACGTAGTGAGGCTCTTTGTAACTAAATATCCCGAATATAATATAGTGAATCTTGACAAGCTCACTTATGCCGGAAATCTTGCAAACCTGAAGGATATCGAGGATAAGCCTAATTACAAATTCATCAAAGCCGATATCGCGGATCTCGATGAAATGCGTAAAGTGATTCGTGAAAATGAGATCGACGGCATCATACACCTTGCTGCGGAGAGCCATGTGGACCGTTCGATCAAAGATCCCTTTACATTTGCGCGCACCAATGTGATGGGAACCCTCGCATTGCTGCAAGCCGCAAGGGAATATTGGGAAGAACTGCCGGAAGGATATGAGAACAAACTCTTCTACCATATCTCCACCGATGAAGTTTATGGTGCTCTTGAACTTACCGATCCTGAAGGCATAGAGTCTCCGTTCACTACTACCGCATCCTCAGCCCACCACCATGCATACGGCAAGGATTTCTTCCTGGAGACAACCAAATATAATCCTCATTCCCCTTATTCAGCTTCCAAGGCATCGAGCGACCACTTCGTGCGTGCATATCACGACACCTATGGAATGCCTACATTGGTGACCAACTGCTCCAACAACTATGGTCCTTATCAATTCCCGGAGAAGCTGATTCCCCTCTTCATCAATAATATACGTCACCGAAAGCCGCTGCCTGTATATGGAAAGGGGGAGAATGTACGCGACTGGCTGTATGTAGAAGATCATGCCAGAGCAATCGATCTTATTTTCCATAAAGGGAAAGTGGCCGACACTTATAATATCGGTGGATTCAACGAATGGAAGAACATCGACATCATAAAGGTGATAATCAACACAGTTGACCGTCTATTAGGAAATGAGGAAGGTGCTTCTCTCGATCTTATCACCTACGTTACCGATCGTAAGGGACACGACATGAGATATGCCATCGATTCCAGAAAGCTCCAGAAAGAGTTAGGCTGGGAGCCCTCTCTTCAATTCGAGGAAGGTATAGAAAAAACCGTGAAATGGTATCTCGACAATCAGGAATGGATGGATAATGTGACATCGGGAGACTATCAGAAGTATTACGAAAATATGTATAGCAACCGTTAATCAGTCAAAAGCCATGAAAGGAATAGTTCTTGCGGGAGGCTCAGGCACACGCCTCTATCCGATCACAAAAGGAGTAAGCAAACAATTGCTCCCAATCTATGACAAACCAATGGTGTATTATCCGCTATCCACCCTCATGCTTGCCGGGATTCGCGATATCCTGCTGATCTCTACCCCACAGGATCTACCGGGTTTCAAGCGTCTGCTTGGCGATGGATCGGATTTCGGTGTTAATCTTCAATATGCCGAGCAACCTTCCCCCGACGGACTTGCCCAGGCTTTCATCATCGGAAAAGATTTCATTGGTGATGATTCGGCTTGTCTGGTATTGGGAGACAATATCTTCCACGGAGCAGGTTTTTCCAAAATCCTTCATGATGCGGTGGAGAATGCGGAGAAGGAAGGAAAGGCAACCGTATTCGGATATTGGGTTGACGATCCGGAAAGATATGGAGTGGCAGAATTTGATGATGCCGGCAACTGTCTTTCAATTGAAGAGAAGCCGGAACATCCCAAGAGCAATTATGCTGTTGTCGGTCTTTACTTCTATCCCAACAAGGTGGTAGATGTGGCATCTCATATCAAGCCGTCTGCACGAGGAGAGCTTGAAATCACTACGGTTAATCAGGAATTTCTCAACAGCGGCGAGCTAAAGGTGCAAACCCTTCCACGTGGTTTTGCATGGCTCGATACCGGAACCCATGACTCCCTTGCGGAGGCTTCGATATATGTGGAGGTTTTGGAGAAGCGACAAGGACTAAAGATCGGCTGTCTTGAAGGGATTTCTTACCGACAAGGATGGATTTCCAAAGAGAAGCTTCAGGAAGTGGCAAAGCCCATGATAAAAAATGAATATGGTAAATACCTTATGAAAGTGGTGGAAGAATTAGGCCGTACAGGGAAAAATAACCTTGACTGACTTGATAATGCAGAAACGGTATGAGCCTTAGGCTCATACCGTTTCTGCATTATCTAATTAAAGATTGATGTTTATTTCAACAGAAGGAATCAGAGTCCAGGGAGATACAAATCCTCCATTTACAGAAATACGCAACACATCACCATCGTCATAATACCATTGATTGGGATTTCCATAAGCATACCATTCACCCGGAGCATTCATCACAATCTGGAAAGGATTGCCATATCTGCCGGACTCGGGCCAGATATACTGCATATAATATCTACCGTTGTTGAAGAATCTCACTGCATACTGTCCCGGAGCAACCAACCATACTCGATCATACCGACCCGGACCAACGACATGTCTCACCATACTTCCTAAACGTGGAGGGTGATGATAGACAGGGCGTCCCATATGACCGGGCGCAGGAACAGAATGTCCGCGTGATGGTGTCCAACGATTTGGCACACCGGGACGACGGTAATTCCCACCGGGAGGGAGCGCGGAATTTCCATGATGTCCGTGGTTACCGCCCGGACGGTATCCATGATCATTTCCGGGCTTTCCATTACCCGGACGATGATTTCCGTTATTACCGGGACGATTGTTGTTATTACCGGGACGATTGTTATTTCCTCCCGGTCGGTTGCCTCCGTTGAAGTTTCCGGGATTTCCATGATTACCATTGCCTCCGGGACGGGAAGAGCTCGTGCGTTCAGTGTTTTGATTACGATGATTGTTGCCATTCGACTGAGCTGAGATTCCCAAAGGGAGAAGCATAGCCGAGAAGAGTATTATGGTAAGGAAACGTTTTTTCATTTCTATAATTATTAAATTATTTGACAATTTGATATAGAACTTATCGTTTATCATAGGCCGGAGCCTTATAATATCGAATATTCTGTCTATTTGTCATTATGACAAACGGAGTATTTCCAAAGTTTAATCACTAATTTCATATTATCAGATTTTTTAACTAATTTTGTTTATTATGACTCTACCACAAGACCCTTTCATGCTCTTAAGCATGATTAATATGAAATTGCGAGATGAATATTCCTCGCTTGATGAATTATGCTCAGCCAATGATTTAGACAAGGATACTATCATAGGTGCCTTGAATAAGGTTGGGTTTGAATATGTTCCTGATATTAATCAATTTCGTTAATCGTAATTATGAATATCGAGATAATCCAGCTTCCCCGTTTCACCGATCCGAGAGGCAATCTCTCTGTGGTTGAAAGTCTCAAGAATATTCCCTTTGATATCAAAAGGGTTTATTTCACCTATGATGTTCCTGCGGGTGAAAGCCGTGCTCATCACGCCCATAAGCAATTGACAGAATTTATCATAGCAATAAGCGGTAGCTTTACGGTAGAACTTGATGATGGCAAAGAGCGGCGTTCAATTCTTCTCAACAAGCCCTATGAAGGTCTTCTGATTAAGCCCGGAATCTGGAGAAACTTAGTGGATTTCTCTTCAGGAGCCGTTGTGCTCGTGTTATGCTCGGATTTCTACGATCCTGAAGATTATATAGATGATTACAAAGAATTTCTGGAATATACCAACAATATAGAAAACTAAAGATGATTCCATTTCTCGATCTTAAAAAGATAAATGATTCTTTTCAACCGGAGCTTAATGAGAAGATTGCGGATTGCGTTGCCTCCGGATGGTATCTTTTAGGAAAGCAGGTGAAGGAATTTGAAAAAGAATATTCCGAATATATCGGTACATCCAATTGTGTAGCCTGTGCCAACGGTCTTGATGCTCTCACACTTATCTTTAGAGGATATATCGAGTTAGGCCGTCTGAAACCGGGAGATGAAGTCATCGTGCCGGGCAATACCTACATTGCCACCATTCTTTCAATCACAGAATGTGGACTGGTGCCTATATTGGTTGACGCCGATCCAATAACACTTCAAATTGATTCCGGTAAAATCGAAGAAGCTATCACACCCCTCACACGTGCTGTAGCCATAGTGCATCTTTACGGACGCAATTCATTCGCTACGGAAATTGCAGATATATGCAGCCGGCATAACCTTATATTAGTAGAAGATAATGCTCAGGCAGCGGGTTGCCGCAATTCCGACGGAAGGATCACCGGGTCATTAGGAAACGCTGCCGCCCATAGCTTCTATCCGGGAAAAAATCTGGGAGCTCTTGGGGATGGCGGGGCTGTCACTACTAATGATCCGGAGCTTGCCCGTATTGTGAGGACACTCGCGTTTTATGGGTCAGAAAAGAAATATGTTTTTGATTATTGCGGACGTAATTCCAGACTTGATGAGATTCAGGCAGCAGTACTTCGTCTTAAGCTACCCCGCCTTGATGAGGATAATTCCCGGAGAAGAGTGATTGCAGAGATTATGCAACGTGAGATTTCAAATCCTCTTATCGGTCTTCCTTACCCGGAGAATGACAAGACGGGCAATAATAATGTGTTCCATTTATTTCCTGTCTTTTGTGAAGATCGCGACCGACTTCAGAATTATCTTATGGAGAATGGAATCCAGACTATAATTCATTATCCCATCCCTCCTCATAGGCAGAAATGTTATGAGGGTAAAATTCCTATCAGACATCCTCTTGATGTCACTGAATGGATAGCACGCACCGAACTTTCCTTACCCATATCACAAGTCATGACCGAAGAGGAAGCCTTACAGGTTTGCTCAATTCTGAATGACTTCAAATAAACCGAATTGGATTAATATTTGTTAACATATAAAGATAATTTGCGATTATACAGGTATATACCTATAAGCTATCGTCATTATCTTTATTAATAGACTCTTTATTAGGAGAGTTAATTATCTTTATAGAGAGAGAAATGATGTATAGCCAACTCCTCTGTATGAAAAATTATAGAAATATTAATCTAAATTCAAATAATTATGAAAAGCACATTTAGAGGAACCCTTACTAAATTATGGTGGTTTCCGCTCATTACCGGCTTATTAGCCATAGGACTTGGAATATGGTGTTTATGTTCACCCGAAAGTTCACTCACCCTCCTTGCCTACGTATTCACAGCCATTCTACTTTTGGCAGGCTGTATGAATGTCGGCTATGGCTTGGTGAATACTGCTCCTCATTCAAATTGGGGTTGGAGTCTTGCACTGGGTATTCTTGAGATTATTATGGCCGTTTGGCTCTATACACTTCCGCCGGAAGTGCTTATGACAGCATTTATATATGGCGTAGGAATATATCTTATTGTGGTCGCCATCAATGCAATTTGCGAATCATTCATGCTTTCATCCTATTCGCGTGAATGGACCGCACTGTTGGTGCTCTTCCTACTCTGCACCATCATATTTGCATTTATCTTCCTTGCAGGACCTATTGCGGGAGGAATCGCAGTATGGCTCTATATAGGTATCTCTTTCATAACCTTCGGAGCCTATCGTATGGCCTTAGCATTCAAGCTTAAAAGGCTTAACCGCAGATTAAGATAAGAGCTTATACCATAAAGAAACAGGAAGACCGTCCGGATGAGACAGTCTTCCTGTTTCTTATAATATTAATATGTAATTTTCAAATTCTGATTTTTGAAACTTTCGTTCCCTTTTTAACAATATAGATTCCGGGAGTATCGGGAGCATCAACTCTAAGACCTTGAAGAGTATAATACTCTGCTTCTTCATCCGCTGCCTCTATTTCATCTATACCGGAGGGACCGTTCACACCTTTCATAACCCAGAAGGAAGCAGTTCCATCAGGATTGATTTCAATTTCAGTGACGGGCTTTCCAAGAAATCCACCTCCCGAATTCAATTTGGCCGCGGGAGTTGAAGTATCAGTCAACTCATTATTCCCGTTAAATGGCCACAAGTCGCCGGGGAGATCAGAATTATCAATCTCATAATACGTCTCACCCCAATAAGTATATTTCGACATTTTCAGACTATTGTCACAGGGCACCGGACACATTCTTTGAAGAGAATAGTTATTTACGGTATTTCCTGCCCAAGAATTCTGATTGTAAGTGACATGATATATGAACAGGCCTTCACCATACATATATTTGTCCCATCCCTGCTTCTTTCTATTCTCCAAGATGTAATATTCTCTATTGTCTTTGCTTGAGGTGAGTTTCACGGCACGATCTGTATCTTCACTTCCGCTATTAAATACAGGAAGTGTATATTGGGTATTTGCCGCACCCTCCTCAATATCTATCCATCCCATGAACTCCTTCTCATAAGCACTATATCCACAAGGTGTATATGTGTCATTATTATAAGAGCCTGAATCCATTATAGACCACGGACCCATTCCAAAGAAACCGGAATATTTAGTGTCATAGAAATCCGGAAGACCGAGACAATGAGAAAACTCATGACAGAAAGTGCCGATCCCATCAATTCTTCTGCGATTGGACCCATTAAGTTCATTAAAGCAGGCAAATTTATCAACCTTTGTATCATCGAGAGTCAGAGCCTTTCTATAATCCGATGCAGATAATACCCACTGACAAGGCCAAATAGAATTTTCTGCATCTCTATCCTCAGAGGATGCTTCTCCATCTCCTGCGTAAAGGATAATCAATACGTCACATTCTCCGTCACCATCATTATCATAAATTGAATAGTCTATCTTATCATCAAGACCTATTGCCGACAAAGCCACCATCTCCCCGAGACGCTTATCATTGCCGTAAGAATCATTTTCTCCATAATATGAACGCTTTTCAGGCAAAGTAAACGGGCCGTAAATGTCAAATTTCGGAGTATATTTTCCATTTGACTGATCCTCAAAATATTTATAGGCATTTACATCCCCTTTATTAAAAAAGGTCTCAAAAGTTTCCTTTGGATCGGCATCTTTAAATTTTTTATCCTGATATTGTACCAGAAGGACCGGGACATGTGGAGATCCTACATTAGGAACCTGTGTTTTCCCTGCTCTTGTAGTCATTTTCACCACTCTTCTCTGTTTCACTATTTCCTCGCGAGCCTCCGCAAGTGAAGAAAGCAACAACTCTGAAGAAACTTCCTTTATAAAACTTCTTTCCACAGCGCCACGGTCTGCGGGATCATGAGCCATAATATCTGTTAAGTCGGCTGTTTTCTGATAATAAAAATTACCATCTTTCCCTCTGCCCACAGTCAGGCCGTCTGAGGTGAGATAAGTATGAAAATGCTCATCTCCAATCAGGCGCAAGGTTATTTCCGATCCATCAGACTGTCGGAAAACACGTTCGCCGGGCTTTGCCGGGATTGCCAATGAAGAAAGAGCGGTAGCAAATAGCAACGCTGTTGCACAAAATATCTTTCTTTTCATGATGATTTGATTTTTCTGAAGCTGCTTAAACCTGTTTCATTAACATTCAAAAGATTTTCTGCCGAATTTTTCTGTTCTTCTCATTGATTTAGATTCTTCATATTTCATTCTAAAAATTAAGAAAGGTTTGGAAATCAGTCTGTGCTGATGAATCAATGTCAAACTTTAAAGCAGATCCGCAAAGGTTAATAAAATATTTGCAATGTTACTTTACGTAATATTTGCAAATCGTTTTAAACAATCACTTCTATAAATATTCCACAAATATAATATATTGTGCTTGGATTATCAATAGGAAAGTTAATAATTTCAATATTTTTATGATAATAGTCTCTATTTTTCGATAATGTGGGTATCATCTGCCCAAATTGGCTGTTTCTCAATCACTACTTTTTTATAATAAGATATAAGAAGAGTGGTGATGGGAAGAGCAATAACCATTCCCAAAATTCCAAGAAGAGTTCCCCATATCGAAAGGGATAGAAGAATAATAGCCGAATTCAGTCCAAGAGACTTCCCCATTATCTTAGGTGTAAGCACATAATCGCAGATAGATTGGGACACAATATATACAAGTCCACATTCTCCCAACATCGACCAAAATTCACGACCTCCACCTAATGAGGATATGAAACAAATCACCGCTACAGGAATAAGGGTGATATATTGGAAATAGGGTATCATATAAAGAATACCTACAAGTATTCCCATCATAATTGCCATAGGCAGTCCAACGATAGAGAATCCAACACTATAGAAAACAGCAGCGCATCCTGCTATCAGGAGCTGCCCTCTGAAATATTCATTCATGCTGTCCTTGAGATCGCCGGCCACACGGAATACGACACGCTTATATTTCTCGGGAACAAGCATACGAAATCCATTCCCAAGTCTATGATAATCAAGCATTATAAAAACTACATATACAAATGTGAGAAGCCATTCCAATGAATGTATCAGAAAATCAAGGGAACTGCTCACAATAGTTTCTCCTTTGTCAACCCATGTGCCCCAATCGCCACTTTCAATTGATTTCAAGATGCCTTCAAGATCCAGTCGTCGCTCTATCATATCGGTAAAACTCTCGGGAAGCATAGGAATAGAGACCGTGCGACTTTGATATCGGGTTATCATTTCACCAAGTTCGTTAACCTCACTTTCCATCATTGGGGTGAGAAAATATATCAGCAACCCACTCACCACAAGCATGTCGATAAGTGTGACGGCAACCCCAATACCTCTTTTCTGAGTATGAAGCATCTTCATATTGAACCCTACTACCGGCTCCATTATATATGCCAAAAGACACGCCAGACAAAATGGTAACAATACATTCTTTAAAATATCTAAAAGCCATATCACACATCCGATAATTGCCAATGCAATCAACAGACGAACAAATCGATCGAATGTAAATGTCTTCATAAACTTATAATATCATCAGGTATATAAAGATAAAAATTATTGTGGCTGTCGCAAATCCTAACAAAAAGGAGAAACGGTCTATACGGGCAATATTGTATCTTGACAAGAAATTTTTCTTGTCTGATTCCTCTGGAGTTACAAGAGTATTTGAATCTTCTATATCCTCCGGGGTTCCTATCTGATCTATAGCCAAATTCTGATCTGAAGCCGAATTCTGATCATCTTTTACGACCGCTCCAGAGTCCGGATCTTCCAAATCGATCTCTGATGTCTCCCTTGAATCATTCGTAAGGTTCTCTCCCTCTTCTAAATGGGTCTGAGAATCATCAGGAGTGTCAATATTCTCTTTTGTCACCGGATCTTCCGACTTCTCCCCGGTCGCCTCCGTTATCTCTTCCACAGTCTCTTGAGATTCATCCTCCGAATTCTCCACACCCTCAATATTATCCTCTTCCAACCGTTTTTGCCTCAACATAAGCAATTCCGGTAAGAAAATGCCGGGAAGAGAAGATTCCACCTTAACAGGATTATCCGTGAGAAGGATCAGCCCGAAATGACGATACTGTTTCTTGAATCCTCCGGAAAGTACAAGCTGAAGTTCTTCGTCATCCTCCAACGCGAGATAGCCAACTCTTGAGCCTTTCATTTCCTTTAGATTATCATTTTTGAATTCTATAGGATTTCCTTCTGAAATGAATTGGGATAACGCTTCTGAGAGGCGGGGATTATCCTCCTCTTTTTTTTCTTCTTGAGATTCTTTATCCGGAAAATCCTTATGGAATATTTCGGGCACGATATCAATAAAAGCCTCCGGAGATTCAAAAGCCTCAGGATGGTCGAAAACCAAAGGCAATTCCTCAACACAAGTGGAAAGAATATCAGGTGGGATTTCAATCGCAATAGGCACAAAGATCCATAAGGCTTCGAAAGAGGAACGATACTCCGGAGAAACCTCTCTTCTTTTGGCCGCACAAACAAACAATCCTTCACTTGAGAAGCGTAGGAACAGACAAACGGAAAGAAAATCGTTTTTCTTTATTCCCACTTCCTGAAGAATCTTGGTGAAGTCCACGTTATAATTGGTCGCAATATTCCATTTTCCTCCGTTGACCGCAGGAATCCCCGGATTACCGGGAGAGAAATATTTAAGACCTAATTTACTCATCAACTGATATTTGTGAAGAAGATTTAAACGGTTCTGCATTTACCGGTTCAGCTTTCTTCTCATCGCCGGATACATTATTTGACACAGCCGGGCTTTTTTCTTTCACAGCAGGAGTCTCAGAGCCTGGCTTTACAGTATTAGACACAGGTTTGGGCGCCGGCACCGAAATAGTAGATGTAGAAGAAGCCGGTGCGGGAGTCGGGGTAGTTATTATCCCGTCGGACTGTGTCAGGAAATTAGCCATCTTCTTTGCTGACCCGGAAGAATATGCATTGAATACATTGACACAGAACACGAGGTCGGTGATTCCATTATTCCTCACATAATTCTTCATATTATGTGTGAAATAGCGGAAATCCACCACGTGAATCTCTTCAAAAGAATAGAAAAGATAACCGGGCAACGCATTTCCGTAGCTATCCTTTACAACCACAACTTTTCTACCGTTTTTAGTTCCGGTTGTAACCTTAGTCAATTTCTGGTCTCCTCCCATAAAAGTAGAATAAGCGGCACTGCTGCCATCCGGATATTTAACGAAATAGGATCCGGTCACGGGTTTATGCTCATTGGTGACCTTATAATCCTTATTTACATCATACTGACGATACTCCGTGGTATAGTTCACGCCATTGGGTGTATAATACACGAAATCCTCCGGAGCATTCTTCAACGATATATCATGGGAATATCCATACATTGATCCTACGTATCCTTTCACGACATTTCTGGTATAGCTCGACAACGGTTTGAAAGGCACACCTGCTGTGCGGGCAAACTCCTCGGCAGCATAGTATGCACCCAATGGAGCCCAGTGATGATCGGTGCGAAGATATATATCTTCTGTCACATGATCGGCAAGAGCATTGTAGGCGTTCACACCCCTGGCTCCGTTTTCCAGACGGGAATAAATATTTTTAATAAACGGTTGCTGAGGCTTTGTTACCTTCTTTGCCTTGTCGGGTGTATAGAATTCAGAGGAGAGTGGAATAACCATTGCATATACTTTCACTCCCGGGAGCTCGCGTTGATACCGGTTCACTGTATTGATGAATTCTCCTCCTCCTGTGGCCTCCCCGCCAAAAGCATTCAGAGCACGCACATTCTGCCCGCTGCCCACTATTATTATTCCTGCACTCGCTATCTTTGCATTCTCATCAGCATTTATATGATTCTCATATTCTTCCAGTTCCCTGCCATAGGAATCAGCCTTATCTTCTTTCTTCCCTTCCGGAGAGGAAGGAGAATCTGTCTTATGAAAGGAAATTTTCTCTTCATCATTGCCAAAAGAGAATCTGATAGCATCTCTCACCTTCATACTTGCAGCCATGAAATGGTCGCGGTAAGGCTCGGTGTCGCTAAACCATCCCGACACATCCTTTGTGAATCTTCCGTCAGCGACTTTCTCTGCGGAATATTGCGGGAATACTGCCAAATCTCTTTTTTCAAGTTCGGAATAACTGCTGCGCGGAAGACATAACATTACCACCGACAGCCCCACGAATGTCACCGATACTATCCAGATATATAATTTTGAAGGAGTCATTATAATTCAGGTCTAAAAACGGGTATAGATAAAAGCGTTGTTTGTGGCTCCTACAAGAAGAGTGACACAAAGAAGAAGGATTACAACCGAGGCACAAGCTTTCAACGTTGCTTCCACATAATTGCCTCCTTCCGGATGACGCGGGAGCAATTTTGATACTCCTGTCTCAATCCAACGACGCAACGGAATACACAGCAGCAACGCTATAACCCATATCCAGAAGTTATCAGTCAAGGCTGTCTCCTCAACTATTGTATATGAAAGTTCACGCTGTCCGAATGCAGAACTAAACCACATTCTCATCTTGTCGAAATCATCGAAATAGAAAATAGCCCAACCCACAACAACTATAAAAAGAGCGTAAATATGCATCACGAAGCGAGGTATGTAACGCTCCACCTTAAGAATGGTATATTTCTCAATTACCAATATCAAACCGAAATAGAGACCCCAGAGTATAAAGTTCCAGCTGGCGCCATGCCACATTCCGGTGAGAAACCATACCGTGAGGAGATTGAGCATCTGATGCCGACGGTTTCCTCCCATAGGGATATAAGCATAATCACGAAAAAATGAACCCAGCGACATGTGCCATCTGCGCCAGAAATCAGTGATCGATCTGCAGCAGTAAGGATGATTGAAATTCTCATTGAAATGAAATCCCATAGCTCGTCCAAGTCCGATTGCCATATCCGAATATCCAGAAAAATCAAAATAGATCTGCAGAGAGAAGGCTCCCATGCCAATCCAGGCTCCCCACATCGAAAGGTTCTCCACCCCGTCGGCAAGGAATTGCGTGGATATTTCCGAAAGGATATTCGCAAGAACCACCTTCTTTCCAAGCCCTATGAAAAATCTGTAAGCCCCCTCCATAAAGTCAGATGAAGAAACCTTACGGTCGTGTATCTCATGGGCTACTGTGCCATAGCGCACTATAGGTCCGGCTATCAATTGTGGGAACATGGCGATATAGAGCAGGAGGTCAAAGAAATTTCTCTGTACAGGCGACTCTCTCCGATATACATCCACAAGATAGGAAATCGACTGAAATATATAAAAGCTGATACCTATAGGTAGGGCAAGGCGGGGAGCATTCAAATCAAGTCCGAGAGATTTCAAGGAGTCGTTGAAAAACCCGAGATACTTGAATGTGCCTAATATGGCAATATCGAGCACTACACCAATCACCAGCCAAAATTTTCTTGCTTTCTTTGTGGCTGCTATGGAGAGACCGCAAAAATAATTAATGATCACACATACAATCATCAGGAATACATAGACAGGCTCTCCCCAGGCATAAAAAAGCAAGGAGAATATTACCAAAGCGAAATTTCGCGCCCGGAATTTTGGCTTCTGAAAACCGGCCTCCTTAGGATCTTCGTCAAAAAGGATAACACCCTCTTTGTGGCGGAAAAATACTTTCTTATCGAGCCATGTTGCAAACAGATAAAGCAACGCGAACGCCGGGATGAAAACGAAAATGAAAAATAGATCAGAAAATACCATCTGAAATTATATTATAATACTTCTTACAAAACGTATTTAATACTGAATTTAGCCTCTTTTGATAACCGATGGAAAAAGCCGGCAAATTTGACCTGCAAAATTAATATTTAAATGTGGATTAAACAACAAGAAACCATCTGAGTTAACGATATTCAGAAAATATATACCAATTTTTCATTTTATCAAATAATTGTTTTCTGATTCTTGTTAATAATATAGTTGAGAATAAAAAAATACGGAAGACAGTAGCGGGACAATCCCTTCATTGTCTTTGATACTCTTTTCGGGAAATTATTTTAAAATGATTTCACCTAAATTATAAGATTATACTTAAAGAAAAGTTATAAAAATGAAAACAATAGAAAATACGGAATTTGGAGGCGAACGACCTCTATTCGCATCTCACGATCTGAAACTTGATAACGTCACAATCCATGCCGGGGAGTCGGCACTTAAGGAATGTTCGGATATCGAGGCTGTCAACTGTAGATTTGAAGGGAAATATCCTTTCTGGCATGTGAATAATTTCATAATCCGCAACTGTCTTTTCACGGAAGGTGCGCGTGCTGCTCTATGGTATTCAAGCAATCTTCAGATGTCTGATACTCTTGTTGAGGCTCCTAAAATGTTCCGGGAAATGTCGGGTATAATTCTGGATTCAGTGAAAATCCCCGATGCTCAGGAAACATTATGGCACTGTCGCAATATCAATATCCATAAAGTGGAGACTGCACATGCGGATTATATTTTCATGCACTGCGAGAATATTGAAATTGACGATTACCATCAGGATGGGAACTATTCTTTCCAATATTGCAAAAATGTGGTGATACGCAATGCCACCATCAATTCTAAGGACGCTTTCTGGAACACAGACAACGTGACTGTGATAAATTCCGAACTTAACGGAGAATACCTCGGATGGCACTCTAAGAATCTCCACCTTATCAATTGCAAGATTTCCGGCACGCAGCCCCTTTGTTATTGCGAAAACCTGGTTATGGAAAACTGCACAATGGCTCCTGATTGTGATCTTGCTTTTGAGGAAAGCGTTCTCAATGCAGACATTGACTCGGATATTACCTCAGTGAAAAATCCCACTTCAGGTGTGATCAAGTCAAAAGGAATCGGAGAGGTTATAATTGACGAAAATGTAAAAAAACCTGCCGATTGCAAAATAATAATAAAATAAAAAGGGAATGAATCAATGAATAGGAATTGGTTTGACAATGTGCCCGACCGTCGCGGGTCGGGTTGCATGAAATGGGACGAAGCGACGGATGCCGATGTAATTCCGATGTGGGTTGCCGATATGGATTTCAAGACAGCTCCTGTGGTGATAGAAGCCCTTGAACGCAGAGTGGCCCATGGGGTGTATGGCTACACGTTGCTCCCCGACATTTATTATAAAGCTTTGACAGAATGGTTCGGGTCAAAACATGACTGGTTTTTCGAAAGAGACAGCGTGATAACGGTTCCCGGAGTTGTGCCTGCCATCTCGGCAATCATCAAAGCCCTTGTGCCTGAAGGGAATGGTGTTATTGTTCAGACTCCTGTATATAATTGTTTCTTCTCCTCTATTCGCAACAATAATTGCAAGATTGTTGAAGCTCCTCTCAAAAAAGTGGATTTCGACGACAATACATTCTCATATGTCATGGATTATGAGTCTCTTGAAGCCGTCGCTGCAAGAGACGATGTAAATATGTTTCTTCTCTGCAATCCTCATAACCCTGCCGGAAGACTCTGGAGCAGATATGAATTGGAGAAAGTTGCAGAAATCTGCCACCGCAATGGTGTGATAGTGGTGAGTGATGAAATACATTGTGAGCTCACAGAGCCGGGAAAGGAATACTATCCCTATGGTAAAGTGGATGATAAGGCTATAATATGTGTCAGTCCATCAAAAGCCTTCAATACTGCAGGTCTCCAGATCGCCAATATCATAACCCCTGATGATAACATACGACAAAAAATTGATCGTGCAGTCAATATAAACGAGGTTTGTGATGTAAATCCATTTGGCCCTGTTGGACTGGAAGCTGCCTATTCAGAGGAAGGGTATGAATGGCTATGTGCGCTCCGCGAATATCTTCGCAATAATTATGAATATATGCTCGACCTTTTTGAAAGAGAGTTGCCCGAATGTAAGGTATCCCGACTGGAAGCAACTTATCTGCCGTGGGTTGATGTATCCTCTTTGCACCAGCCTTCAGAAAGAATAGAGGAAATTTTACTTAAAGACAATAAAGTATGGGTCAACAATAGCGAAATGTATGGTTCCAATGGCTTCATAAGAATTAACATCGCTACCTCTTTCTCCCGACTTCGCGAAGGACTCGACCGTGTGGTGGCCGGTCTGAAGAATATCAAAAGCTAAAATATTAAAACAAGAACGGTTTGAATGTAGAAATCATCTCATCCGGAAAACCTCTATCATTTAAAGACCGGCTTTCGCTCACGGCCCGTCTTGCCTGGCCTGCCATCATGGCACAGCTTTCGAGTATTCTGATGCAATATATCGATGCTGCCATGGTGGGCAGGCTCGGGGCTGACCCATCTGCAGCAGTAGGACTTGTATCGACCAGTCTTTGGCTCTTTTGGGGAGTGTGTTCAGCGGCTACGGTCGGTTTTTCTGTACAGATTGCTCATCGTATAGGAGCCGCCGATCATCATTCGGCCAAAAGTATTTTCCGACAGGGTATCACAGGAAGTTTCATTTTCGGTCTAATAGTAGGACTTATCGGTTTGGCTATTGCGGCTCCTCTCCCCCACTGGCTTGGGGGAACAGAAGAGGTATGTCCTCAGGCGTCGGTTTATTTCGCTGTCTTCGTGGCTGCCCTCCCTGTCCTCACCCTGAATTATCTTGGGAGCGGAGCTCTCCGGGCAGCCGGAAACATGATGGTGGCAGGAGGTCTTAATGTGATGATGTGCATGCTGGATGTGATTTTCAATCTTTTTCTCATTTTCCCGACACGGGAAGTATCACTGCTTGGCTCCTCCTTCACATTACCGGGAGCCGGTTTAGGAGTATTAGGGGCAGCCTTAGGCACTGTAGGAGCGGAAATTGTCACAGCATCTCTGGTGATGTGGTATGCTGCCTTCAAGGAGAAGCATCTGGCTTTTTTAGGAAAATACAGTACAAAAGATGATGAATGTCCTGATATTTCACCTGAAAAGAATATAAAAATTAAAAAGAATAAAAAATGGTGGCCTTCAGGAACAGTCTTACATAATGCCCTTAGGGTTGCTGCTCCTATGACATTGGAACATGCCGTGATCTGTGGAGCTCAGATAATGATTACCGTAATTGTGGCCCCTCTCGGAGTCTTTGCTATAGCTGCCAATTCTTTTGCCGTTACCGCCGAAGCATTGTGTTATATGCCGGGCTATGGAATTGCCGACGCTGCCACAACGCTGACAGGACAGAGTTATGGAGCCGGGAGAAAAGACCTTGCACGCAAGTTTGGTTGGTTGACTGTCTCTTCAGGCATGATTATAATGGGTATAATGGGTATTGCGCTTTGGATATGGGCTCCTGATGTTATGGCATTGCTCACTCCCGTTGCCGGGATTCAGGAAATGGGAGCGTCAGCCTTGAGAATAGAAGCATGGGCCGAACCAATGTTCGCCGCCGCCATTGTAGCATACGGGGTCATGGTAGGAGTTGGGGACACCGTTATCCCAGCCATCATGAATTTCTCAAGCATATGGCTGGTAAGAGTTCCATTAGCTGCCATCCTGGCCGGCACGATGGGACTGAATGGAGTATGGCTTGCTATGTGTATCGAACTTTCCTTCAGAGGATTAATTTTCCTTTGGCGGCTTGGTTCGGGAGCATGGTTAAAACATGGTTTGAAACATGGTTAGAACCATTTACATTAAAATCATTTTTATACGCAATAAGAATTAATGATATAAAATTTAGAAAAATTTGGCAGATTGAAATAAATTATATAAATTTGCAAGTAAAAGGAATAAAAATTGATGAAAAAGAGCGTTAATATACAATTTTGGTGGCACATCGGCATAAACATCCGATGACATTAATTGTATATTCTCTTTAGCCCTGTTTTGCTGAAAGAAAGTTATTGAAAAGGCCATCGGTAAAATTTTTCCGATGGTCTTTTATTTTTGTAATAAAAAGGTCAAAGTCGTTATGAATAATACTATCAATACCCTGACTCCAAATGCCGATATCAATGTATATGATCCGTTTCTCCCTGTAGATGAGAATGGGTATTATGGGTCGTTTGGTGGCGCTTACATTCCCGAGATTCTTCATTCTAATATTGAGCAACTGAAAGAGGCATTTACCGAATATGTGAATGCACCGGATTTTATTGCCGAATATGAACAGCTGCTTAAAGATTATGTGGGTCGTCCCACTCCTCTTTATTATGCACGGCGCCTTTCAGAAAAATACGGAACCCGGATATTTTTGAAGCGTGAGGATCTGTGCCATACGGGCGCACATAAGATTAACAATGCCATAGGCCAGATTCTCCTTGCAAAACGAATGGGTAAACAACGCATAATCGCTGAAACCGGTGCCGGACAACACGGAGTTGCCACCGCAACGGTATGTGCTCTCATGGGTCTGGAATGTGTGATCTATATGGGTGCCACAGATGTTGCCCGACAGCGTCCCAACGTCGAACGTATAAAAATGCTGGGCGCTGAGGTGCGTCCTGTGGAATCAGGCAATAAAACTTTGAAGGATGCCACCAATGAGGCCATCCGTGATTGGTGTTGCAATCCGGCCGACACATTTTATGTGATTGGAAGCACCGTAGGCCCGCATCCCTATCCTCAGATGGTTGCAAGATTTCAGTCGGTCATAAGTCATGAGATTAAGCAACAACTTAAACAACAGACCGGGCGAGAAACGCCCGACTATGTGATAGCATGTATCGGAGGAGGAAGCAATGCAGCCGGAGCTTTCTATTATTTTCTCAAAGACAATTCAGTAAATCTGATAGCAGCTGAAGCTGCCGGATTAGGAGTGGACAGCGGAGAATCAGCTGCAACAATGCAATTAGGGCGGGAAGGAATCATACATGGGGCAAGAACGCTGGTGATGCAGACAGACGATGGCCAGATAGTGGAACCTTATTCCATTTCCGCCGGCCTCGACTATCCCGGTGTCGGACCGCTTCATGCCTATCTTTATGAATCCGGGCGCTCGGAGGTGATAGCAATTACCGATGATGAAGCCCTCTTAGCAGCTAAAACTCTTACTCATCTTGAAGGAATTATTCCGGCGCTGGAATCCGCCCACGCTCTCGCGGTGCTTGACCAACGTAAATTCAAGCCTGATGATATTGTTGTCATCAATGTGTCGGGTAGAGGGGATAAAGATATGGAGACTTATCTCTCAAGACTTTAGAAACATAGGATATTAATTTGAAGAAGAAATGAAACTACACCAGCATATCACCACTCTTTCGGCCGATCTGGAAACACCTGTCGGGTTATATCTTAAGATCCGAGACCTGTATCCCTGCTCGGCTCTTCTTGAGAGTTCGGATTACCACACCAACCAGAATTCTATTTCGATTATAGGGGTTGACCCCATAGGGAGCTTCACCGTAATTAACGACAAAATTATTATGAGGTATCCTGATGGTGAAGAGATAGAAACGGTAGCCGACAATGTGCCCGAGAGTCTGAAAGGATATATCCAATCATTCTCAATCGATATAGATGACCGCAATCTTTTCACCGGTCTTCTTGGCTACACCGCCTATGACGCCGTGAGATTCTTCGAACCAACTGTGAATATTAGTCGAAGGGAAAAAGAATTTCGCGGGATACCGGATATGCAGTATCTCCTTTACAGGTTTATAATTCAACTAAATCATTTCCGTAATGAAATGACAATCATTGAAAATATCCCTGTAGTGGAAGATAATGAAATATCTGCTGGCAAAAGCGCTGAATTGCTTTCAATCATAAGAAATAATAACATTGCAATTTATCCTTTTAAAACTGAAGATGATATAGAATCTCCTGTGAGCGATGAGGAATATAAGGATATGGTAAGAAAGGGAATCAGGCATTGCCGTAGAGGAGATGTATTCCAGATTGTGCTTTCAAGACGTTTCTCACAGGGTTTCACCGGAGATGAATTCAACGTTTATCGTGCATTGCGTTCAGTGAACCCCTCCCCTTACCTTTTCTTCTTTGATTTCGGCAGTTTCCGGGTATTCGGTTCCTCACCGGAAACTCATCTTAGAGTCACTTCCGATGGTCTGGCATATATCGATCCCATCGCCGGAACTTTCCGCCGAACCGGCGATGATACCCGTGACCATGACCTTGCCAAGGAGCTTTTAGCCGATCCCAAAGAGAATGCCGAACACATCATGCTTGTAGATCTCGCCAGAAATGACTTGAGTCGTAGCGGTGGAAAAGTTTCGGTGGAGTATCTTAAACAAATTCAATATTATTCCCATGTAATTCATATGGTGAGCCGAGTTATTGCCCGCCTCCCGGAAGATGCTGACCCTTATAAATTATTTGCAGCCACTTTTCCCGCCGGGACATTAAGCGGAGCGCCTAAAGTCAGAGCCATGCAATTGATTAATGATATCGAACCGGTGAGCCGCGTTACATATGGCGGATGTATAGGTGTGTTGGGGTTCGACGGTTCATTGAATCAGGCCATAACTATCCGATCTTTCCTTAGCGTTGGAGGACGTCTCTACAGTCAGGCGGGAGCCGGCATTGTAGCTGGTTCCGACCCTAATAGCGAATTGTGTGAGACCAATAATAAGCTTGGAGCTTTGGTGAAGGCAGTGAAAAAGGCAGAACAATTAAAATGACAAAAATGAAACTTCTTATATTTGATAATTACGATTCATTCACATATAATATCGTTCACACCGTGCGAGAGCTTGGATTCGATCCGACTGTGGTTCGTAATGACATGATTTCTCCTGAAGAGATTGAGGAATTTGACAAAATCATCATATCTCCGGGACCCGGCATCCCTTCCGAAGCAGGAATATTGCCGGAGTTATTGAGGAGATATGCCGGAAAGAAGCCTATTCTCGGTATATGTCTGGGTCATCAGGCTATCGGTGAGCGTTTCGGGGCCAAACTGGAGAATCTGAAGGATGTTTATCACGGTGTGCAGACAGAAATTCATCTCACTGAAAAAGATTACATATTTGATGGTCTGGAAGATCACTTCCCTGTGGGTCGCTATCATTCTTGGATTGTGGGGAATCAGGATTTCCCTGAATCTCTCATCGTTACTTCCAGAGATTCGGAAGGAAAGATCATGTCAATGCGTCACAATTCCTTTGATATTCATGGTGTGCAATTCCACCCGGAATCTCTTCTTACTCCCGACGGTAAAAAAATTATTTCAAATTTTTTATTTCATTAGAGTTAAAAACTGAACACTTACTTGAAATGAACCGTATATTATCCAATCTATTCGAACATAAAAGTCTTAGCCGTAAAGAGGCTCGCGATGTGATGCTCAATATCGCCGACGGCAAATATAATGACAATCAGCTGTCAGCCTTCATGACGGTATATCTTATGCGAAGCATCACTGCTGAAGAGCTAAGTGGGTTCCGTGATGCTATCCTTGAGCGACGAGTGGTCGTGGATTTAGGGGAGGATGGCAAAAATGTTATAGACATTGTAGGTACCGGAGGAGATGGTAAGAACACTTTCAATATCTCTACAGCGGCATGCTTCGTTGTGGCCGGAGCCGGTCGGAAAGTAGTTAAACATGGAAATTATGGATCGAGTTCGATTTCCGGATCATCAAATGTGCTTGAACATCATGGAGTGAAATTCACTGACAATCCGGAAAGATTGCAACAATCTTTGGAAGAGAGCGGAGTTTCCTTTCTGCATGCGCCATTCTTCAGTCCGGCCTTGAAGAGTGTCGGACCTGTGAGACGATCTCTTCGGATGCGCACGTTTTTTAATATGCTTGGCCCGTTGGTGAATCCTACAATGCCCAAGAATCAATTGTTAGGTGTATATAATCTCAAGCTTATGCGTCTATACAGATATATAGCTCAGAACGAAGGAATCAACTGCACAATAGTCCATTCTTTAGATGGTTATGATGAAATATCCCTTACCTCCTCCTTTAAGATATGCAATAATTTCAGGGAGTTGGTTCTTGAACCTGAATCATTGGGATTTGCACGGATTCGGCAGGAAGAATTATCCTGTGGGCAGACTATTGACGAGGCTTCTGATATCTTTGATGATGTCTTGGCAGGGAGAGCATCGGAGGCTAAAAAAAATTGTGTAATCGCAAACGCAGCCTTTGCCCTTTCCACCCTTACTCCTGAATTGCCTTTGGATAATGCAATTTCAATAGCCCGGGAATCTCTTGAGAGCGGGGGTGCACTGGATAAGTTCGAACAATTTGTGAAAATTAATTCGTGATTATGAATATACTTGAAGAGATTGCGGCCACAAAACGACGTGAAGTTGAGGCAATGAAATTAATTGTCCCGGAAAAGACCATGAAAGTTGAGGCTTATACAGTGCTTAGGTCTATAATATCAATGAAGTCATCAATCCTGAATAAAAAGCCGGGAATAATAGCGGAACATAAACGCCGCTCACCCTCCAAAGGAGAGATTCATCCCATGAGCGATGTAGCAAAGGTGGCAGCGGGATATGTAGCCAACGGTGCTTCAGCCATGTCGGTCTTGACAGACACTCCTTATTTCGGAGGATCAGTTTCCGATTTCATGGTGGCCCGGCAGACTGCACCCCGACTCCCTTTATTGAGGAAGGAATTTATTGTGGATGAATATCAAATCTTTCAGTCACGTCTTATCGGTGCGGATGCAGTGCTTCTTATCTCCTCCATTCTTGATGCCGATACCTTAAGACGGTTTAATGATACGGCTCACATGCTCGGACTCGAGACTCTTGTCGAAGTTCACTCCCTGCATGAGCTATCCTCCCTGCCCGAAGATGCAGATATGGTCGGAGTGAATAATAGAGATCTGACTTCATTCTCCACCGATATCTCTAATTCAAGATTATTATTTGATTCTTTGCCCGCAGGAATGGTGAAGATAGCGGAAAGCGGTATTCTTAAGGCTGAGGATATTGTAGGGCTGCAAAAAATCGGATTTGACGGATTCCTGATTGGCGAGGCGTTTATGTCGGCTCCTGATCCGGGAGAAAGATTGGCAGAGTTTATTGATTATGCTAATTCTAACAAAAATTAATATTATAAGTAATATGTCAAATATGAAGATTAAGGTTTGTGGAATAAAGCCTGACGCAAACATGAAAGATGTAGCGAACAGTGGCGTAAACATGATGGGGTTTATCTTTCATTCTCTTTCCCCTCGTTTTTGCGGGAATCAGTTCGGGCCATTCACTTTGGGAAGTATTCCGGAGAATGTATGTCCGGTTGCCGTAACTGTTAACTGGAGCGAGGCAGCGATTCTCGATCTTGCCTCGCGATATGGATTCAAGTATTTTCAGCTTCATGGAGAGGAATCACCGCAGATGTGTGATGCCCTACGCAGGCAAGGGTTGAAGATAATTAAATCCATTGGTATAAAAGAGAGGAAGGATATACGGAAGGCCGACAGATATGCCGGAAATGTGGATTACCTTCTATTTGACACAAAGAGTGTGAATCACGGTGGAACAGGAAAAAAATTTAATTGGGAGTTCCTTAACGACTACAATCTTTCTGAACATTTCTTTCTTAGCGGAGGTATCGATTCAGATGATGTGGAGATTATCCGGTCGCTCTCTCATCCATGCCTTGAGGGTATAGACATTAACAGTGGTTTTGAAATAACGCCGGGGGTGAAGGATGTGGATAAATTGAAAGACTTCATTTTCCGCATAAAACATTCTTCACTTGAAGATACGCCTATTGATATAAAGAAAAACCGTCTGAAAGAATTATTAAAAAATAAAAGAGATAACTTATTAGCAGTTTATTTCACGGTCGGTTTCCCTAATCGTGATTCCACAGTGGAGATTATCGATGCTCTCTGTTTTCAGAATGTGGATATTATTGAAGTAGGGATTCCCTTTTCCGATCCCATGGCAGATGGAGTGGTGATTCAACACAGTGGAAACATCGCTCTGAATAACGGGATGACTCTTTCTCTTCTTCTGAAGCAGGTGAAGGAAGCAAGGAAAAGAAATCCCGACACTCCTTTTGTTGCAATGGGTTATCTGAATCCCATAATGCAGATGGGAAAGGAGAATTTCTTCCGAAGGGCAAAGGAATCGGGTATTGATGGAGTGATTATTCCCGATCTCCCCTTCGATATCTATATGAAGGAATATAAAGAACTCAGTGACCGATATAACATTCCTGTGATTATGCTTATCACTCCCGCGACATCTGATCATCGCATAAGATTGATAGACCGACATTGTGATGGTTTCATATATATGGTATCTACGGCATCAACCACCGGTGCTCGTGATAAGTTTGATTATAATGCGCTATCCTATTTTGAGAGAATTAATTCCATGAACCTCCACCATCCACGTCTGATTGGGTTCGGGGTATCTAACCAGTCAACATATGATGATGCTTGTAGATATAGTAACGGAGCTATCATCGGGTCACAGTTCATAAAACTTCTGGAGTCGGAACCCACTCCTCAAAAAGCGGCAGAAGCCTTGATGAAAAAGATCCATCGAAAATAGAAAGAAATAAAAGAAAGAGGACAGCCATAAGACATGTCCTCTTTCTTATTTTCAAGTCGTTTTAAATTAAGCCTTCTTGATATAATCTACCAGCCATTCACCGATTTCTTTGGTTCCATATTTCTCGCCTCCATCCACTTGAATCTCCGGAGTGCGGACATTGGCATCAAGAGAGGCATTGACAGCTTTTCTTATCAATGATCCTTCCTCTTTAAGATCAAAGTATTCAAAAAGCATGGCTACTGATAATACCTGAGCCAAAGGATTGGCAATGTTCAATCCTTTTGCCTGAGGCCATGACCCGTGTATGGGTTCGAAAACAGGAGTGCTGGTTCCTGTCGAAGCCGACGGAAGAAGTCCCATCGAACCGCTGATCACCGAACCCTCATCCGTAAGGATATCACCGAATGTATTCTCAGTGACCATTACATCAAAAAATTTCGGCTCCTGAATCATACGCATTGCAGCATTATCAACATACATATAATCTGTCGTGACCTCCGGATAAGAAGGAGCCATCTCCTGCGCAATCTTTCTCCAAAGACGACTTGATGCCAATACATTGGCCTTATCTACGACAGTGAGATGCTTGCGACGTTTCATGGCATACTCAAAGCCAACCTTCAGGATTCGCTCGATTTCGGGGCGTGTGTAATAATTGGTATCGTAGGCCTTCTCGTCATCCTGATATTTCTCTCCGAAATACATACCACCTGTCAACTCGCGGATGCAAATGAAATCAGCACCTTCCACCAACTCCGGACGAAGAGGTGATTTATGAATCAGACACTTGAAAGTCTCCACAGGTCGAATATTGGCAAAAAGGCCCAGTTTCTTTCGCATAGCAAGAAGCCCCTGCTCCGGACGCACCTGAGCAGTAGGATCATTATCGAATTTCGGATCACCCACAGCTGAGAAAAGCACGGCATCCGAATTCTTGCATATCTCATATGTTTCCTCAGGGAATGGATCGCCTACCTTGTCGATTGCATCCGCACCACACAAAGCATACTCATAGCTTACCTTGTGGCCAAACTTCTCACAAACAGCAGTCATCACGTCAACTCCAACCGCTGATATTTCGGGGCCGATACCGTCACCGGGCAACACCGCTATCTTCAATTCCATATTTATTATGTTAAGTAAGTATTCAAAATTAAACGATAGTAAGTGTTTATTTAATCTTTTATACTATCTGCGGCTTCTTTTTTGCCGATTTTGGCTTGTCGCTCAGTCACATAGCTCGCTATGCTCCTTCGCTCCGCACCTAATTGAAAATCGACGAGTTTCCAAAACTTAAAACAATGACGAGTCAAATCGTCTAAAAAATAAGCTCACATATAGTATAAATTAATTTTGAACACTTACTTATTTATTGTTTTTACCGGGATAGGTATCCTCCATGAGATTAAGCATCTTAACTGTAGCTTTTATGGCCGCCTCTGTCTGATCGGCGTCCAGACCTCGCGTGCGATACACTCGATCATCCCAGAGCCATGTGATACAGGTCTGAACAAGCGCATCTGTGCGGCCGCCCGGAGGAATACCTACCTTATAATCCGACAAATGAGGAAATCTTCTGTCGAGCTTCTCTTTATAGATCTTCTTAACCGCGCGCATCAGAGCATCAAACTGGCCGGCTCCCGAAGCGCTCTCCTCGAAAGTCTCCCCGTTTATATTGAGCTTCACCGAAGCAGAAGGCTGAAGTCCATAAGCGGTCGTGATCATATAGCTCACAAGCTTCACTCTCTCATCTTTAATATTATCTTTAAGCACATCTGACACTATAAAGGGTAGGTCCTCCTGAGTGACAACCTCCTTCTTGTCTCCGAGCTCAATGATACGTTTTGTCACCATCCTGGTCTGCTCCGCGGTCAATTCAAGACCGAGCTCCTCAAGATTTCGGAGAATATTGGCCTTTCCGCTATTCTTTCCTAAGGCATATTCCCGCTTACGACCGAAACGTTCGGGAAGCAGGTCATTATAATATAGCTTTGCCTTTCCATCGCCATCGGCATGGACTCCTGCCACCTGAGTGAAAACATTCTCACCTGTGATGGGACTATTGGGAGGGATTGGAATACCCGAATAGCTTGCCACAAGCCGACTCACATCATTCAAGCGCTCCTCTACAATGTTGGTGTGGGCATTGAATTGGTCTTTCAATATGGCCTGCACACTTGCCAATGGAGCATTCCCGGCTCTTTCTCCTAATCCATTTACAGCCGTATGAATACCCTTACATCCGCCCAAAACCGCTGCCAAGACATTGCTTATCGCAAGATCATAATCATTATGAGCATGAAAATCGAAGTGAATTTCAGGGTATTTCTTCACCATCTTCTTAATGAAAAGCAGAAGTTCGAGCGGATTCAACACACCTAAAGTATCGGGCAGCATGAAACGTTTGATACCGCAACTCCGCAAGGAATCGATCATCGAATAGACATAATCCGGAGAATTCTTTATCCCATTGCTCCAATCTTCAAGATAGACATTTACGGATATCCCTTTTTCAGTGGCTAAAACAATCTCACGTTTCACATCATTGAAATGTGCTTCCGGAGTCTTCTTGAGCTGATTTCTGCAATGATTCTCCGACCCTTTGCAAAGCAGATTTATATTTCGGCATCCACAGTCGGCAATCCAATCGAGCGAGACTCCATTGTCAACAAATCCCAAGACTTCGACTCTATCAAGAAATCCCTTTTTCGCCGCCCAACGGCAGATACGACTCACAGCCTCTTTTTCTCCATCCGACACTCTTGCAGAGGCAACTTCAATACGATCCACGTTCAAGTCCTGTAGAAGGGCACGCGCTATCATAAGCTTCTCTTGAGGCACAAAGCTTACGCCGCTCGTTTGCTCACCGTCGCGGAGAGTGGTATCCATTATCTCTATTTCCGCAGAATAACTCATCAGGAATCAGAATTGCTTTTTTCTTTCGTATGCTCCTGTCTTCTCCTTGTTTTCAAGAAGAAAATCTATGTCATCGAGAGCATTCATCAGACAATATTTCTTATAGCCGTTGATTTCAAAATTCTCGCTCTCTCCTGTGGCAAGATTTGTGACTTTCTGATTAGGAAGATCCACCTCAACTTCCATGGTCGGATTCTGCTCGATCGATTCAAAAAGATGCAAGAGGAATTCTTCGCTTACAACCACAGGAAGCACAAAATTATTGAGCTCGTTATTTTTGTGGATATCAGCAAAGAAGCTGCTTATCACAACCTTGAATCCATAACCTGCAATAGCCCAGGCTGCATGCTCACGGCTCGAACCGGATCCAAAATTCTTACCTGCCACCAATATTTCTCCTGAATAAGTGGAGTCGTTCAAAACAAAATCCTTGTTTAACGAACCATCGGAATTGTATCGCCAGTCTCGGAAAAGATTGTCTCCAAAGAATTTCTCCTCACGTGTGGTAGCTTTCAGAAATCTTGCAGGAATGATCTGGTCGGTATCAACATTCTCAAGAGGAAGAGGAACGCATCTGCTGCGGATTATGTTGAATTTCTGTTTCATTGCTTAATTGTTTAAAGTGTTCTTGGATCCGTAATCACACCCGTAACAGCGGCTGCGGCAGCCGTAAGGGGACTTGCCAACACGGTGCGTGCTCCGGGGCCCTGACGTCCCTCAAAATTTCTGTTGGAGGTAGATACAGCAAGTTTTCCGGCAGGAATCTTATCATCATTCATTGCCAGACATGCAGAACATCCGGGCTGACGAATCTCAAAACCTGCACGCTCAAAAAATTTGTCGAGACCCTCCTTCTTCAATTGGTCATATACCATCCACGAACCGGGCACAAGCCATGCAATCACATCCGGATGCTTTCTGCGACCGTTTACAATCGAGGCGAATGCATAGAAATCCTCGATCCGGCCATTGGTACAGGCTCCTAAAAATACATAGTCCACCTTAGTTCCAATAAGTTTCTCTCCAGGCTTGAATCCCATATAGTCAAGACTTTTGAGGAATGAGCCGCGACCCTCCTCCGGGATTGTCTCAAGAGAGGGGATGGAATCCTCTATACCCATACCCATTCCGGGGTTAGTGCCGTAGGTGACCATAGGTGGTATATCCTCCGCACGGAAAGTGAGTTCCTTGTCAAACACTGCGTCATCCCCGCTTTTAAGTGTTTTCCAATACTCCACCGCCTTATCCCAGTCTTCACCTTTGGGAGCATACTCTCGATCCCTGATATATTCGAAAGTGATTTCATCAGGAGCGATGAAGCCTCCTCGGGCACCCATCTCGATGGAAAGATTGCAAAGAGTGAGACGTCCTTCCATGGAAAGGTTTCTTACCGCCTCTCCCGCATATTCCACAAAATATCCGGTAGCGCCTGAAGTGGTGAGTTTCGACATAAGATATAATGCCATGTCCTTGGCTGTCACACCTTCTCCAAATTTCCCTTCAATATTTATCCGCATTGATTTAGGCTTCTGCTGAAGGATACATTGGGATGCAAGCACCATTTCCACCTCCGAAGTGCCGATGCCGAATGCCACCGCTCCCATCGCGCCATGTGTGGATGTATGGGAGTCGCCACATACAATCGTCATACCGGGCAATGAAAGTCCACGCTCGGGACCCACCACATGAATGATTCCGTTTTTAGGATGCATCATTCCAAAATGCTCAAGACCAAACTCCTCGGCATTTCGTGCAAGGGTATCCACCTGAGTGCGTCCCACTTCATCCTCAATAGGCTTATCCTGATCATGGGTCGGGGTGTTATGATCGGGAATACAGAAAATCTTTTCCGGACGATAACATTTTATACCTCTTTGTCTCAGACCGTCGAACGCTTGAGGAGATGTCACCTCATGACAATATAAACGGTCGATATATAACTGCGAGGGACCATCTTCCACTTTCTGCACCACGTGTGAGTCCCAAATCTTATCGAACAAAGTATTCATTTCCTACTTGAGTTTTTTACCTTTATGATTTTCCTGTCTTACAGCATCGGTTTCGGAATTCCAAAACCATAAGTATATTTTTATATCCTGAATTTATTGATACAATCGATATAGGCTTCCACCGATGCTGCCACAATATCCGTGTTCGCACCGAATCCATAATACACATGACCGTCATATTCCACCTGCATATGCACCTTACCCACATCATCGCTACCCTTGCTTATTGCCTGAATAGTGAATTCCTTCAGAGTCATCTTACGATTGATTATCTTCTTGAGTGCCTTGATAGCCGCATCCACCGGACCATTTCCACTTGCTGAATCCTCAAAGTTCTCTCCTGCTATATTCAGACCGAGACTTGCCACTGATCTCACACCCACCCCGCTTGTGACCTGAAGATAATCAAGTTTGATGCGATGATTATCCGTGCGGTCGGCTCCGGCAAGAAGCAATATGTCATCATCGTTGATATCTTTCTTCTTATCGGCAAGCTTAAGGAAATCCTGATAGATTTTATCGAGTTTCTCCTGATTAAGCTCGATTCCAAGAGCATTAAGGCGACTCTTGAGAGCTGCCCGTCCGCTACGCGCTGTCAACACAATGGAATTGTCATCGATGCCAACATCATGAGGATCTATAATCTCATAAGTCTGCACATTTTTAAGCACACCGTCCTGATGAATACCTGAAGAATGGGCAAAGGCGTTTCTTCCCACTATAGCTTTGTTGGGCTGAACAGGCATATTCATCAGACTCGATACCATGCGACTCACAGGATAAATCTTCTGCGTATTGATATTGGTATTGATACCAAGCTCCTTATGACATTTGAAAATCATGGCTACCTCTTCGAGGGAAGTGTTTCCGGCCCGTTCACCTATACCATTTATTGTCACCTCCACCTGACGGGCACCGTTGAGCACGCCTGCCACAGTGTTTGCAGTAGCCATTCCCAAATCATTATGACAATGGGTGGAGATGATAGCTTTGTCGATACCATCCACATTTTCCATCAGATAGCGTATCTTCTCTCCATACTCAGAGGGAAGACAATAACCGGTGGTGTCAGGGATATTAATCACGGTAGCTCCGGCCTTGATCACAGCCTCAACCACTCTTGCAAGATATTCATTTTCAGTGCGACCGGCATCTTCAGCATAAAACTCCACATCCTCCACGAATCTCTTGGCATATTTCACACACGCGATCGCTCTCTCAAGAATCTCCTCGCGTGTGGAGTTGAATTTATAGCGGATATGGGAATCAGAGGTGCCTATACCGGTGTGGATACGTTTTCTCTTTGCATATTGCAGCGCCTCGGCAGCAACCTGGATATCTTTCTCCACAGCGCGCGTAAGGGCACAGATTGTGGGCCATGTCACGGCCTTTGAAATCTCTATTACTGAGTTGAAATCGCCCGGACTTGACACAGGGAATCCTGCCTCTATCACGTCCACGCCAAGACTCTCAAGACTACGTGCAACCTGGATTTTTTCTACTGTATTCAACTGGCAACCTGGCACCTGCTCCCCATCTCGGAGTGTGGTGTCGAAAATAAATAATCTGTCACTCATGCTTAAACCGGGTTTTATGACTCAGACCTAATCTAATTTTTACCTTTTGGAGCACTTATGCTCCTTGTCTCATCAGAGAAGTGTGCAAAGTTATAAATAATTTCCATAATATGAAAATAAATGGACAGAAATTTAAATTTCTGTCCATTTATATTTCATTTTGCTAAGGATTTCTCAATTCCGGCAGCCGAAATGTTGTAATCAGAGTGGATATTCCTCGAAAGCATAAAGGATGGTCGAGAGATATCTCTCTCCCGTATCCGGAAGAAGAGCGACAATGGTTTTTCCCTTATTCTCTTCCTTTCTTGCTTCTTCCAGAGCTGCAGCCAAGGCGGCGCCGGAAGAGATACCAACAAGAAGACCCTCCTTTCGTGCCATCATCCTTGATGTGCGTATGGCTTCGTTATCGCTAATCTTGACAATTCTATCCACTACTTCACGATTGAAATTCCCCGGAATAAAGCCCGCCCCGATTCCCTGGATTTTATGTGGTCCGGGATTTTCACCCGATAATACTGCCGAAGTCTCCGGTTCGACTCCTATAGTCAGGATCCCGGGATTATGCTTCTTCAGTGTTTCCGAGGTTCCGCTTAATGTGCCTCCGGTGCCAACACCTGCCACGAATATATCCACTTCACCATCTGTGTCGCGCCAGATCTCTTCCCCCGTGGTTCGGCGATGCATTTCGGGATTTGCTGGATTTTCAAACTGCTGTAGAATCACCGACCCGGGATTCTCATCCTTCAGTTGCTCAGCCTTAGCTATCGCTCCCTTCATACCTTGACTTCCCGGTGTGAGCACAAGTGTGGCTCCTAAAGCCTTAAGCAGGTTCTGACGCTCCACACTCATGGTTTCAGGCATGGTGAGGATTAGGCGATACCCTTTTACGGATGCAACCCATGCGAGACCGATACCTGTGTTTCCACTTGTAGGCTCAATGATTAGGCCTCCGGGAGAAAGAACTCCCCTCTTTTCCGCGTCTTCTATCATGGCAAGCGCTATCCGGTCTTTCACGCTTCCTCCGGGATTAAAATATTCTATCTTTACAAGCACTCTTGCTTTGAGTCCTTCAGTATCTTCAATCTTTTTAACTTCAAGCAGGGGGGTATCCCCTATAAGTTGAGTCAAATCCTTTGCTATTTTCATAAGTATTTGAAAAAATATTATTATACGTATGCATCTTGACTATTTTTGATAAAACAATCAGAAATAAATTTCTATCATAAAAAGAGATGGATAATAACCAAAAAAATAACTGCACCCCTAAGTATTTTTCTACTTCAGGAGTGCAGCTACATTATATACAAGCTAATCACAATCTTAATAGTATGATAGCATCATTTCACCACCATTACCTTGTATGACTTATTGCCGGTGCGAACAATATATACACCCGATCCTAAATAAATAGATTGACCGGGAATAAGTGTTGCAACCTTGCCACCTTGTGACGAATAGACATTAAATGCCAATCCACTATCAGAAGATTCCACAGTAAGTCTGCCATTATCAGTGGTTATCTTCAAATCTTGAGTATTGACCACTAAGTCATTTACACCGGCATCCTCTGCATCCTCCTTGAATTTGCCAAATGCACTCCAGAGAGGATGATTACGGTATAGGTCAGCACAGCCGGCAGGTACATGTAAGGTAGCATTACCCACACTGCAGCTGATTGTCCATTCATAATATGTCGGCAAACTTGCCTCATCCTTCCAGTGCACATAGACATCTTTCAATCCGGTGCAAGAAATAGTTTCGGAAGGAAGATCAGTCAGAGTCTCGGGGAGATCAAGAAGATTAATGTCTCCACGGAAAGCACACAATCCCAAGTTTTCCAATCCTTTCGGGAGACGTAGTTCCGGTACGATACATGCGTTGAATGCCCATCCGCCTATGGTCTTGAGTCCTGAATCTTTGGCAAACTGAAGGTTATTTATTTCACAATCGCAGAAAGAAGCAAAAGCAAGTTCCCTTACATTCTTCCCAATTATCATATTTTTGATATTCATTGAATTTTTAAAAGCATTTTCTCCTATGACTGTCACAGGAATCATGCTTCCTTCATATTCAATCTCTGCGGGAATTATGACATCTCCTTCATAGCAGTTGCCGCGATTGTTGCGGGAAGTTACCATTGCCTCTCCGTTTTCAACTCTATAAAATACACCGTCTCTTTCAAATACCCCTTCATCTGCAACACCGCCGATTCCGACATTTGTATATGTTTTCACACCATTCTTTACCTCTACCTCCACATGATTGGAACAGTTGTCGGCAAAGCATACCTTATCCCATTTGGAATCACCGGCAACTCTATAAACAGGATAAAGATTATAAGTACCATCAGGAATAACATCTGAAAAATTGAAAACCCCGACGTAAAAATCCGGCTGATTTTCAAATGTCTGTTTCTGAATATACCGAATTTCATTTGTTTGTTTGTTTTCCACGGCCAAAGATACTTCCATATCAGCGTTAACCCCCATACTTATTTTGCCTTCGATCGAGCAACTGATATCATCACCGTGAGTCCATTTGAAATCGTCACCAGAGCCGGCCCAAAGACCGGGCAAGCCACCCTGATCCGGTTTTATGGAAATAACAAGAGACGGATTTGCATCAAAACCTGTTGCCGTTGATAAAAGGTATCCATTATTATAAGGACCCCAGCCGAAATTATAATGGAAATATCCATCTCCATCATATCCGTCACACACGAAAGCATGTGCACCTCCTGAAGAACCACCTTGAACAAATAGAGGTCGCCCTGCATCTATCTCTTCCCGCATCAGGCGTTCATAGTCTGCACGTGAACATAAATTACGTTCAACACAGCGCAAGCTTTTGTCATAACCAAAGCACTTTGTGAATCTATCCAGAATGAAACCGGCACCAGTTGCACTTCCGAAATAAGAATGATTGCATATGGCAAGATCATAAATAAATCCGGCCACGGCATCCCGCTCAGCCTGAGTTTCTTCGCCATTATATTGCGGCTTCATCAAATCCCACTTATATTCGGATTTGCTGAAATCGGCGGAATATTCCACATCCTGCAAGGTATAGGAGTAACTACCGTTTCCTCTTTGAGGATGTTTGTGATAGCGCATTATCTGTCCGACAGCGATATTGGTGCATCCCGCCACAGATTTTATGCCATCTATTACCGGACACAAGTCATTGTATGGTTCATACTGATCCCAAGATATCTCTCCAAGAAGAGGAAGGACACTTTTACCAGTACGTGTAGGAGATGAAACTTCACGTTGCCTTACTCTCAGCGAATTAATTCCTTGTGCATATTCATCAAGCATCCAACGCGCACCGTCAGAAAGATTATCAAGTTCGAAACAACCTTGATCGGAATATCCCAAAACTTGTTGGGAAAGTCCATTATCAGCAGCAACAAGCACCCATCCGCCATCAGGATTATTGATTATATAGATGGCGTCTTTATACTGCTCTACAGACAGATTTGTAAAATCTAACCTTGACCGAGTATTTATACGGTTGGAAAGAAAATCTTCTGCAATCTCCCGTGCCTCTTCGGGCATGATCCTTTCTGCCATTACTGAAGATAATCCGGCAGATAAAAGGAAGGCAGAAAATAAAAATCGATTCATAGTAGTGGAGTTTAATTATTTAAATCGCTTATTTATCTCATATTAATTTTGTTAACACTGCAAATATACTCTAAATTATATATACTTCCAAAACTGTTCGAAAAAATTTTTCTTATGAAATATAAAGTGAAAAAGGCTGTCTAACATTCTATGCCAGACAGCCTCCTCGAAATTGAATTAAATCAATATATAAAGTAAATCGGTTAAGTTTAGTTTGTTATCTTATAACTATTTTCTTGGATTTTTTACCCTTAACCACGATATATATTCCGGGTCCGGGATTTGTGACACGTACACCCTGAAGATTATAGATTTCAGCCGGGGCATCCTCATCGGAATATACTGTACCTACTCCCAATTCCTGACAATTATGGTCATTGGTGTCAAAGCCTCGGTTTCCGGTGCCTGTATAAACCTTTCCATGAACAGGAGTGATATCATTGGTCTGATCGCCATTTCCATTGTTAAATACCACACCGGTTGTTCCTTCAGGAAGAGCGAAGTAATAATGACCGCATGTATGTTTAGTCATACTTTCTCCGGGCCAGCTTGAAGCAGAACTTCCACCCCAGTAGTGAATTTTTACATCGTTCCAATGAGTCTTGCTGTCATCGTAATATACCACGAAATCACCTGCAGGATCTTCGTTACCACCACCATTTACTTTTTTGGTGAAAGTGACATTTCCTGTCTTAACATTGCCTTCGCTGTTGGTAGCCGACCAGCTAACAATAACCTGGTCACCATCCGACATACCGGCACCGATCTTGAACTGAGCGGTAGAAGTGAAGTTCTGCTGCGCACCGTTGCCAATCTTATACCATGAGGATACTGCATTCTTGGCAGTGGCAGTCACTGTTATCTCTTCTTCTGAGAATGTACCTCCATTGGGAGAGAAAGAAACCGTTGCTACGGGAGTAACGTCACCACCATCCACTTTGTTAGCGGTAGAACCTCCATCATATTCATAATATACATCTGAATCTATACCTGTTATATCTCCGGTCTGATTGCCACCATTATTAAATATACAGCTTACAACCTCAAGATCATCCACGGTGAAGGAATAGAAGTCACCTACCTTATCCAGCGAATTGATTGCCTTTCCGGGCCAAGCGCCGGCCGGTTCTTTTTTAACACCGTTATCCTCACCCCACACATATATGTTACCACCATTAGGAGCTTTCACATATATAGTGATAGCGGCATTGGGATCGACTTTCTTATATGTCACGGATCCGGTTTTCTCAGCACCTTCTTCATTTACGGCACCCCAGCTTACGCTTACGGTCTGACCGTAATTCATACCGGCACCGATAGTAAAAGTGCTTGTGGAGTTGGAGGGTGAAAGGTTAACGCGGTTCTGGCCGGCAACTTGATACCATCCACTGACTGCGCCTTCGGCAAGAGAGGCAGTCACAGTCTGGGTGTCAGTTTTGAATGTGCCTCCGTTGGGAGAGAATTTAACCGCTGCCACCTTGGGTCCTACTGCATCTTCATTAGTATAATAATGTGTGGTACCTTTATCTGTGAATGATACGCTTCCTCCGTGTGACACAGGGGCTGTATCATAAATAAACTTACCATGTTCTCCTACCATAGGTTCGCTTCTGTCCCAATCTTTAACGAGCACACGGAGCTGTCCCTGTGTCTTGGGAGCAGTCACTTTAATTGTGCCGCCACCCTGATAAGTCTTACCGGTAACGATGTCAGTATAAGTTCCTGCAGGGACGTTACTGAAAGTTGCACCACCGTTTACCGCTACAAGAGCGTATGAATCCTTGTAAGCACGTTTAAATGCCCATCCTCCATCTGCCGAACATCCGTCCCATGTATATTGTCCTTTACGGAGAGCCGGAACAGCCTGACGAATCTGGTTTAGACGGCGAATATGCTGTGAGAGGTCTCCATTCAAAGTCTTAGCCATATTGCCTTGAGGATTGCTATACACACCGAATTCATCTCCTACAGATACTGATCCTTCAAGGTATTCACCAAAGTATGCGCGACCGGAGTTCATCAATGCAAGTAGCGGGCCTTCATCAATCTTAACACCCTTCTGGAACTCGACCTCAGATCCGTAGTAAATACAAGGAATTCCGCGGAAGGTGAACATCATTGAAAGGTTTTCGGCCCATTGTGAAGTGCCACCGGTGAATCGTGTTCCGTCACTTGGACCAGGGCCATAGTCGTGAGAGTCAACATACACCACATTCCATGAAGCATCATTATAGTAATGGTCTCCCTCTTTTGCCACACGCACTGCCTCACCTACATTATTAAAGTTATAATGCATCGGGAAATCGATAACATTGAAACCGGAAGCCTGAGAATAATCGGGCTCATGCCATGCGCCATTCTTCATGAAAACATTGTCTGAATTGTGAGCGGTGCTCGGATCTTTAGTACATGTAACCATATTTCCAAGAGGAGCCGCACCCTCGGGCACATTTTGCTGTGCCCACCAATCAGCGTCATATTGCTTCCACTCATTTATCAAGGCGGGATCTGATTTCCAAGTATAATAATGGCTTGAGAGCACATGTTTTCCCTGATAGATCACCTGAGAATAACGCGCACAACACTCGCCGAACATATAGAACGGTGTGCTTCCATGATTCAAACGCTTGCTCTTACCTTCAGGTGACTCCGAGATTTCGATAAACTGAGGGATGAAAGCAGCATTGAAAGTCAGAGGAGCGATATGGCCGGTGGTATCAATACGGAAACCGTCAACACCCATCTTGATAAACTTGCCATAGCAGTCCACAATATATTGGGTCACAGCGGGATTCTCCGTGTTAAGGTCAACACAGTCTCCGGCTATCTGTCCCCACCATCTTGTCTGATCATCCCAGTTCCAACCCTGACCTACATGATGCCAATAATTGTTGGTGTCATGATTCTGGCCATCAGTATTTTTTAAATACTTGAATCGTTCGCTATATTGCGTTTTGGCTCCTTCATTAGGCAGATCCCAGTATGACTGACCGCCAAGCTTCTCCTCGTCAGGAATCATACACTTTGTGATATCCGATTGATTCTTGATATTCTGGTCGCGCTCAAAGAGTTTACAGAATTTTGCCTCTCCAAAATTTCCTGTATGTTGAAGCACAATATCAAGAATAATTTTTATCCCCTTTGCATGTGCAGCATCAATAAGGTCTTGAAATTTCACATCCTTCTCGCATCCCCATTCAGTGCGGCTTTCATAACGTAAATCCACATTGGAGAAGTCCATAGCATGATATCCATGATAGTCAAATCCGGAGGCATTTTGCACGATAGGAGTGATCCATATGGCTGTGAATCCGAGAGCCTTGATATAATCAAGTTTCTGGATCAATCCTGCAAAGTCTCCTCGCCACACAGGGTCATTGTTCTTTATCTGGTCGGCCTGACCATCCCAGGATAATACATTGTTCATCGGATCACCGTCGTAGAATCGGGTGGTCATCGCGAAATAAATCGTCTCGTCACGGAAATCTGTGCGCTGGTTAAGGTAGTCACTTTGAGCATAACCGCTTAAAGGGATCATTGAGCTACCTGCCAGAACAGCAGCCGCAATCCATTTACTGTAAAGTTGCATATGTATAATTTAGATAAGCCAAATTCGTCAAGGTCGTTTTCATGAGTTTTTCTTCAAGTTTTTCTCCACAACACAACGAATTCTAAAAACAAAAATTTTTCGCAAAATTAATATTTTTTTCATAATCAATATTTTCAAATTTTATGTTATACAACATATTTATTAAACATACCCATCTTATACAACTAAAATACAACGACTTATAAAGAAAATACTTTACCTTTATGTTTCACTTTTTGCATACTCTCTATTTTATTTATAACTTTGCTTGGGTAATTGGATTAACCGGTCAGTTGAATAATGTTTTAGGTCTATCCGGTTAAAAAAGGCTTAACTTTTAAATTTATTATTACATGAATCATTTACGTAAATTTGTATGCGGTGCCGTAATAGCTTCCTCAGCAATGGCTTCGCTTGCAGCTACTTTCGTAGGAGATCGTACAGATTTTCGCGATGAGACCATCTATTTCGCAATGACCACACGATTCTACGATGGTGATCCCGACAATAATGTGTATTGCTGGGACGGTGTCAACAATGTGAAAGATCCGGAATGGCGTGGCGATTTCAAAGGTCTGATTGAAAAGCTTCCTTATATCAAAGCACTCGGATTCACGGCAATATGGATCACTCCTGTGGTGGAAAACGCTTCAGGGCTCGACTATCACGGTTATCATGCGATGGATTTCAGCAAGATTGACCACCGATATGTGGATAAAAATGCTGATGCGGCACAGGCTGATGTGGCATTCAAGGAGCTGATCGATGCCGTGCACGCACAGGATATGAAGATTATCCTCGATATCGTGATCCAGCATACCGGAAACTTCGGAGAATCACATCTGGCTCCGATGTTCAAGAAAGATTATACCAAAGACCTCGCCAATATTGAGGAATCTATGATTCCCCTCACCAAAAGCACAGGTGGTATCCTGCCTGACAACTATGCCAATCTTCAGCCTGCCGCTCAATATGCAGCCCGCCTTGACAATATGAAGAATACGGATTATCAGAACCATGATATCCATAACTATTATCATCATAAGGCATGGTTTGACTGGGACGATCCCTCTCGCTGGTGGGGCCAGATCGCCGGAGACTGCGTAGATCTTAATACCGAGCATCCCGGTGTGTCACAATATATCGTGGACTCTTACGCACGACTAATAAAGATGGGGCTCGATGGTTTCCGCATCGACACAGCAGGACATATCCCCCGTCTTGCTTTCAATAAAAACTTTATCCCTCAGTTCCTTGAGGCTTCTGAATCTGATGAAGCCAAGAGAAATCGCGGCAATAATCCTTTCTTCATGTATGGTGAGGTTTGCGCTCGTTCTATGGAGGTGATCTATCGAGGTGATAACTACAACTGCTCTCCCTGCTATTATACATGGAAGGAAAGCAAGGATTATCCGTGGGATTATGATCCCAAATCATGGGACTCCATTGTAGCTATTCCTACTCAAACCGAAGGATCTCAGGATTATGAAACCGTAAGCGGACACACCAACTGGGATTCCTGCAACCAATCTGCAGTTGATGATAAAGGGCATGCGGCTTCTATATTGAAGAAGAGTGATAACCATAAACTTAATGGCAATGAATATCACACCCCGGATCATTCAAAACATTCCGGTCTGAATGTTATTGACTTCGCCATGCACTGGAATTTCAACTCGGCATCCGGAGCATACGGCGTGCGTACTCAGGACGACCTATACAACGATGCCACTTATAACGTGGTGTATGTGGATTCCCACGACTACGCTCCCGACAGCAACTATCGATTCAAGGGCGATCAGGGCACTTGGGCCGAAAACCTTTCCCTGATGTTCACATTCCGTGGTATCCCCTGTCTTTACTATGGATCTGAGGTAGAATTCCAGAAAGGAAAGGATATTGACAAGGGTGCTATTCTCGCTCTTAAGGAAACCGGACGTGCATATTTCGGCGGTTATATTGAAGGAGAGGTGCAAGGCCTGACCGACTTTGCTGAATACACCGGAGCAACCGGCAATATGGCCTCTACCCTCTCGTATCCTCTGGCCCTTCATATCCAGCGTCTTAATAAGATTCGTGCTGCGGTTCCGGCTTTGCGTAAGGGACAATACAGCAACGATGGTTGTTCAGGTAAATTCGCTTTCAAACGTCGTTATACCGACGACAAAGTGGATTCATACGCTCTTGTCACAATGTCGGGTGACGCCACTTTTACAGGCGTGCTTAACGGTCGCTATGTGGATTGTGTAACCGGTGACGTGCAGAATGTAACCGATGGTAAACTCACAGCAAAATGTACCGGTAAAGGAAACCTCCGTGTATATGTGCTCGATACTGATAAAACCAAAGCTCCCGGAAAGGTTGGCGAAGATGGTAAATATCTTTATGCTTCCTCTCCCGTGACCGGCAACTGGGTGGAATGGCCTGATGAGACCATGCCTGATGAGACCTGGACCGTGAAACCCAATACCGGTGGTGGCGGCGGTGGCAACAATGATATCGAGGAGCCGGAAAATCCCATCGAGCCCTCTATGGCTCAGGGAGAACAGGCGGTTTTCTTCGAAGTTGACGCCGAGGGCGAACACGCATGGAAGGGTGTAAATGTGTATGCATGGAATGGCGGCACACAATATGCCGGTGCATGGTCAGGGACCGCCATGACTTATCTTGGCAAAAACGTCTATAAATGGACTTATACCGGCTCAGGAAAAATTCCTGAGACAGCCCAGGTGATTTTCAATAGCGGTGGCAAACAGACCGCCGACCTTAAATGGGTGAACGGTGGTTACTATAAATACTCCGGATACGTGAAAACCATTGAGGGAGCAGGCGATATTGAGGATGATCCGATTATTCCTACCGATCCCACCACATACACTGCTTATTTCGATAATACTGCCGGCAACTGGTCTTCTGTCAAGGCATGGGTATGGGATGAAAACAACGGCAACAAGAATTATACCGGCAACAAATGGCCCGGCCAGGATTTGTCACTTGATCCGGCATCGGGATATTACAAGTATAGCTGTACGGTTGAGGATGCTAATCCGAAAATGATGATTATCTTCAATGACGGTTCTAAACAGACCGCTAACCTTGAGTTCGTCCACAATGGAATATATAATGCCGATGGATTCACCAATAATTATATGGCTGATACAGGCGTTAAGAATGTTGACCTCACCGGTATCCGGGTATATGTTTCTAACGGATCCCTTGTGATCGAATCTGACCGTCTTGTAACCATTCCTGTGGTTCGAGTGGATGGTATGACTTCCAACATCACCGTGGGTGAAGGAAAGACATCAGTGGATCTTCCCAAAGGTCTTTACATTGTGGCAGGAAAGAAAATCATTCTTTAACTAAAAAATTAAAGACTAATTCCAAACTATAAACAAATACAATAATCCGGAGAGGGCGTGTCTTGCTGACATGCCCTCTTTTTTATTTCTAAGAGAATCTTCCCGAGAAGTTACAACCCACAATCTACTTCCGGGTTACATCAGTATATTTAAAATCTACATTGAGATTATCATGCTTTATAAGTAATTATTTTATAATACCTTTGCCGAACCTACTTAACTATTTCAAAATTATAATTTTCAATTTTAATGAAAAGATTATTGCTTTTTTCAGCGATAAGTTCGCTGCTGGCCCTCCCCACGATAGCAGGATCGAAAGTCGGTGACGTGGTGGATCTGACTCCTACAATCAAAGGATACGTAGTAAAGGCAAATGGTACAAACCATGAAGTGGAGATTTATGCAAATCCCGATAACAAGCCTACCGGAGACCTTGATATCCCTTATTTATATTCTTCAGCATCGAGCGACACTTACTGTCCTGTAAGAATTGCCGCTCAGGGATTCAAACAATGTGATCTCACATCTGTCAGTGTGGGAGGAGGCATGGAATACATTGGCAAAGACGCATTCTATGGCTGCGTGAACCTGAAATCTTTCACAGAGAAAGATCCCGGTTCAATCGGTTCGGTGGGTGAATATGCCTTCTACCGCACCGATGCGCTTGAAAAGATTTCACTTCCGGGTGTATATACCTTGAATCAGTGGGCATTCTATCGTTCGGGTATAAAATCAGCTAATTTCACAAATCTGGAGTATCTCTATGCAGCCGCATTTTATGAATGTTTCAACCTTGAGACCTTCACCGGAGGGGAGAAATTGAAATATCTTGACAACATCGCCTTCTGCAAAGATGAGAAGTTGAAATATGTGCTTCTCGGCCCTAATTTGTCCACGATTGGTTCTATGGCTTTTGCTTTTTGTACCTCACTCAAGGAAATTGTAATCCCGGAAAATATCACTTCAATTGCAAAGGATGCTTTTGAGGGCCTTTCAATGGAACGCGTGTTCATTCTGTCTCCCGACTTTATGGAGTTCTGCGACCAAAGTAAAATATTGCGCAATAAATACCTGCAGAATATCTATTGTCCTGCCGATTTGATCAATGATATAAAAAACTATATCGCCACAGGAACAGAGGAGAACAGACCGGATTTTCTTGCTTCACAAGCTGAGATACATCCTTTATCGGATCTTGTTGAAGTGAAACAAGAAATCGATGATGATTTCACAATTACTCCCAAGTATGGCGATATCTCAGCAATGTTTGTATTCAATCCGGAGACGGGAAGCGAGATACGAGGCACTAATTATCATTATAATCTGACAGGCGATAAAATAGGGCTCCAATATCGTGTGGACTGGAAAAATCTCCTCCGTTATACAGTTACTTTGGATCGCGCTTCTTTCGTGAATAATATTTCTTCTGAAATGCCCGACGATCCAGGATCTTTCCCCGTCTATTTCGATCTTCAAGGACGTGAAGTAAAGAATCCTTCAAAAGGGATATATATCATCAGGGAGAATGGAAAAACCAAAAAAATTACTTTATAAGCGAGTTCTATAAGATAAAAAAAGAGGGCAGCCGATCGGCTGCCCTCTTTATTATGGACTAAGATATTATAAAATCACTTTACTATTGCTCAAGACATATACCCCGGTTGCAGGAACATCTATCACGTTTCGTCCCGGTTTAAGTTTGATCACGCGAACCACCTTACCATCGGCTGTGTAGAGAGTCTCTGTGCGGCTGTCGGGTGAATAAACCACCATTACACCACCCTCTTTAGTCACCTTGAACTCTTTAACTTCTACAGCTTCCACACCTGTCTCAAGAGGAGACTTAACTCCGGGAAGGCCGGTGAGGATTTCCAACGGATTAGAAGAAGATGTGGCGTAGAATTCGAAGGGCTTAACTTCTACAGTAGGATCTTCCATACCCTCGGAGGTCTCAACTTCTGCCGGAATAAAGGCATAGGAGTTGGCATCGAGCAGATAAAGATCGGTTGCCGGAAGGTTCTGCAACTTGTATGAGGCATGGAGAGTGAAGTCCTTACCCTCAATGCGGATCTCTGCAGGAGTAGCAGGAACTGTAACATCCTTTGAAGAGAAGATAGTTTTACCATCATTCACAGAGTAGATAAAGTAAGGTTTGTTAGCCTCGATTCTCTCCACACTCTGGAATTTCTCACCACCCTCAGCGAGGCCATAGATAGTGTTGTTATCTATTGTCTCAGCATCCTCTTCGGCGAGAGTCATCACGATTTCCTGATTGCTTTCATCAGTGATGCTGTTCACATTGAAAGGTACTAATACCGGAGTCCATTCCTTAGTCTCAGCAGCGAAAGTAACGACTGCATCATCCTTCAGAGTGAAGCTATAAGGTATCGACAAGGGATAACCCTCAACAAATGAAATATCACTCTCAGCGCTATATACTCGGCTGCGTGTGCCCTCGGCGTCGCTCTCTTCTTTTACGAGGAGATAGTTAGCCTTTGAGGAAGGAACACTCACACCGTCATCAAGAACCACGATACAGTTGGGATTCAAGCCCTTGAAAGCATTTGAGCTGAGCTCTCCGGCTTTCTTGCGGCTCTTGTGGCGCACATCGCTCTTGGGATCTGCAGAAGAAGAGAGAAGAGTGATAGTGGTGAGGTTGTCGCAACCATCGAATGCACCGTCGCCAATTGAGGAAACACCGGTGAAGGTGATCTTTTCAAGTGAACCGCAGTCTTTGAATGCACCTGCTCCTACCGCGCCTACAGTAGCGGGGATATCTACACTCTGAAGTGAAGAGCAACCGCTGAATGTACCGGCGGGAATTTCTGATACTTCGGGAAGAACCACTGTTGTGAGGTTTTCCATTCCGGAGAATGCAGCTTCAGGAAGTTCGCTGTCGAAGTTTGAAAGATCAAGACTTTCGAGGTTACTGAACTCAGCTACCACCTCTTGAAGCTGTTCTTCGGTCATCTCACCTTCGAGCGATATAGAAGTGATACCGGCTGCTTCCTCAGGCTTGATGGATGCGAGATCCTCTGCATTGATGATAGCACCCTCGGTGGGAACTGCGAAGATTTCTACAGTCTTGTTCTCTCCTACGAGATTCAGTTCATAGTAGCCGTCGGCATCAGCTGTAATCTCATCGTTACCTACCATCACCTTAGGCAATACGCCCTTAGACTCTTCAATGCTGAAGTCAACTTTAAAACGAACCTTGGAGTTCTCTTTCACATCGCGGAGCACAGGTTTGAGGGCATCGGCAGTATCCCATGTATGAGTTCCCTTGGGAGCTTCGGGAGTGTTGTTCTCTTCTCCGTTTTCGGCTTCGTTGCCGTTTTCATTTCCTTCTTCAGTTTCAGAAAGAAGAACGAATGAAGGGGCAGCCTCATTAAGATCTGTCACCTCAGGCTCGGAGATAGCGAAAGCATCAGAAAGCGCATGGAAGTTGAGATCGAGAGTATATTCCACATCGATTCGGTGGTTGCCTGCCTTGTCAGCATTGAACTTAGGATTGTGGAATACCACAGGAATAGAACCATCCTCAGCAAGCTCCACCTTTTCGCCATCTACATAAACAGTAGCTTTTGCACCGTTATCGATCGGGAAAATCTTTCCTTCTGCCGAGATAGTCTGAACCGGCACTTTGTCGCCGAGGAATGAAGCCAACTCATTGGGCCTCATAGTCTCATCCGCCATACGAACACGTGTGGGATCGAATTCTACACCATATACAGGATCCGAGGAGAGGATATTATATTTAAACAATAACCATATATTACCATAATTCTTATCCGTATTTGGAGTCTTATAAACCTCCAGATACTCTTCTGGAACAATCACAGTAACCTTCTCAGAATGAGGAACTCCCATATTATAGTATTCCTTGAGATAGGTGGCGTAATATGAATCATAGCAGATCGGCTTTCCATGTGCCAATATGGTTTGGCCATTTGCATCCTTACCCGGAGGGGTAGGTATACGAATTATCTTAAGGTTAGTTGTCCCCTCAAACGCTGAACCAGAAATGGCATAACCTGTGTCACTTGTCGATTTAGGAACGCTTGAAATTCCAGGTGGCAGCACAATCTCTTCGATATTACTACAATTCAAAAAGACACCTGATCCAATTCTTGTAATGGTATTGGGAAGGATAACCTGCTGCAATACAGATGGTGCAGTGAACCAAGTACGTTTCAACTCATTAGCCGCATCTTGGACCACTCCGTTATTCTTCCACTCGACAATCTCTAGTTCACTAAGATCTAACACCTTAATAGTGTTGGCTGCCCAGTCATACTTCAAAGCATCTTGAATATCCGATGCATAAGCTCTGCCTCGCACCTTTACGGTCTCAGCTACGTTGTTCTCTCCTAACTGATAGTAAAGACCATTTGGATAAGTATCGATAATCTTTGTGGTGCCGACAGCCGGGTTATAGACATTGATTTCAAAGTCCATATCCTTCATCGCAACAAAGGAATATTCCACTGCGGCCTCACGGGTAGCAACCTGCTCGCCGTTGACTTTCAAATCAACCTTATACACGGACGAGGTAGGAACGATAGATAATGTGAGGTCCTGACCGCGAAGGGCTGTGGATTCCACGCCGGTGATAGTAGCCAGACCTTCCAAATCCAATTCGTTCTCGTTTACTACCTGACCCCCTTCTGTTTCTATCTCCTCTCTGATAGTGACTCCATGCAGATTCATGTTATACATCTGCGCCTGGTTGTTTACCGCAGGGATAGCATCAACTATATTTTCGTTAGCACCCTGCACGAGATACCAGTCTTTCTTATTATTAGAGTTTACGAGGCGGATAAGGTTTCCTTCGCGCACATTAGAATCATTAACCTTGCAGGTTACATTGTATTTGTGGTTGTTTGCCACGCCACCCTGCCATGTGTTAACCGGAGATATGAATTCCTTGATATTGCTATCCTTGTCGGTAAGAACAATTGCCCAATAGAGATTGTCGCTATACTGAGGCACATCGAGAGCGTTCAGACGAACTGTGAATTCCTGGCCGGGAATCACATTCACTGCATCAGTGAACATACCAACTGATCCATTCTTATCGTTGAGGCTCCACATCAGTTTTCCCTCTTTCACAGGCTGAGGAGCGATGAGATCGAAGTGGATGATGGTGTTACCGTTGATTGTGGTCTTATAGTTGCCGTTGGCATCAGGAGTGAGTAGAGTGGAGTTGGCATAAACCTCCATCTTATTATCACTGTCAGCGATATGTGTAGCCTTGAAGGTAACCTCAGTTCCCTTATTTACGTTGCCTACCTTTGCCTCTGTCTCGAAATTCACTTCATTGTTCTCCATCACGGCAAAGCGCACTTCATTGCCGGCAGCCGGAATTGGATCTACCACGATATTCTTGATAGTGTTCCAGTTTTCTGCTTTCTGATAATTATATACAGCATTATCATTAGGCACATGGAGCGTAACAAGATCTGTCTTTACACTCGATAACACACACCAGTTGATGAATTCAGCTTTTTCGCGACCAACCCAGATGTCGCGAAGTGCGGAGCAGCCAACAAATATGTTGTATTCATATTTGCTCACACCGGATGGAATAGTGATCGATTTAAGACCTGTCAGTGCGAAGCAAGCATTGTTGAAGCGGTTCACGGAGTTGGGAAGAATAACTTCCTGCAACGAACTTTCGCCACGGAAACCGTCGCGGGGAATAGCGTTAGCCTGGTCGTTGCCGTAAGCGGAGATATTCACACCGGAGATGTCGAGACGCTGGAGATTCATCGCATTCTTCATAAATGTGAAATCACGCGCGTCGATCGATCCGTAGAGAGTGAGATCCTTGATATTGGCTGCATCCTCTTCGGAGATAACAGAAGAGAGTGTGCCGGGTGTGCCAACCCAAACACTGCGCTTTGCCACAACATCAGCTGCTTTCTGAACAAGGATAGAGATCTCCTGGTCTGCACAGACGTTGTTGAGGTTATAAGTATTGTTGGCAGAAGCTGTCAGGATTATACCGTTAGCCTTTACTGTCACAACATCTTCAGCGGGATTATCAAGAGTTACCTTGAAAGAATAGTCGAAACCTTTTACAACATTTCCATCACCTTCGATTTTTACGCCTGCCACATTTGAAGGAAGCACGATGCGGAAAGTGGCGGGAGTGCCTGTCTTAGGATCAAGAGTGTTGGCAGTGAGGAGCTCGCCGGCTACCGGGAGCCATGCGTTATCATTGCTTCCTTTAGTTACGATATAGATGCGATCGCTGCTATCGACCGATACTCCGGAAGGAAGCTTGCAACCGTCGAAAGTTACTATCCTTGCCGGTGACTCGATAGTGCTCTCCATGCCATACATGCTGAAGTCTTTCTCGCTGCTGAGAAGAGTTTTCATCTTTCCGTCTGCATCGCAGAGAGCAACGGCGATTTTACCTTTGAAATCGTTGTAGGTTCTGTTTTTTAGATATCCCACTCTCACTTTGAATGTCTTACCGTTGGTGAGGTCAGTAAGGTCAGAACCGATACCGGGCTGCTGCTGCTCGTTGGTGATATGGATAGGAGACCATGCAGCAACCTTTCCGTCAGCAGGTTTGATATTATAAACGATAGTATTGAGGTTATTGTAGCTGTGCGCACGACTAACAACAGGATTCAGGGCAGTAGTAAGGAAGTAACCGTCGGCACCACCACCCCAACCCCAGTTGAAGTGGAAATAGCCACCATCATAGCCATCGCAAACGAATGCGTGACCTGCAGTCACATCCTGTCCGCAATAAAGCACCGGGCGTCCGGCATCGATCTCATCTTTCACGATCTTGTCCCATTCAGCCTGAGTAGCTACTTCAGAACGTTTCTTGATAGATACTCCGGGGTCATAGCCGAAATATGTGGCAAGCGCCGCCGGAACGCGAGATTCGTATGCACTTGAACCCGACATTGAATATTGAGTGTCGATACTCTTAGAAGCATGGAACATAAGAAGCGCTACCGCATCGGCCTCTTCCTGAGTATAACCGGAGCGATAGTTGTCCATACGCATATTTTTCCAATCATAAGCAGTTGCGAAGTCCACATCTTTGAATGATCCCACGCCGGCTACAGGCCATTCGTAGAATTTCATGATGGTTGACATAGCTGTTCCCACGCATCCTACAAGGGGCTGACCGGGAATCATCTTGTTGAAGGGACCTTCCTGACTCCATGTAGGCGTCGTGAGCAGTTTTTCGGTCTCGGCCGACCTCTCAGCTGCCTTGCGAGCAGATTTACGAAGGTCTCCAGGAGTCTGTACTTGCTGGATTGAGGGAGCGGCCTTGATTTCACGCTCCAGACCTGCAAGCATCCACTTCATGGCCTCAGGCATACTCTTCACCGGATAACCATTCTTAAAGGAGTATCCCAAGATAGGTGCTGTAGTGTCGTCCCCTGATACCATAACAAAACCCTTGTTATCGGCGAGATTGAATACATAATAAAGGGGATCACTTTCGCTACCGGCTATCGCTACCGGCACAAGCTTTACATTTTCCGCAGTAGTGCCTGATCTGCTTTTCAAAAACTCTTTTGCCAATGCTTCTGCATCTGAAAGAGATACTTTCTCCGAGAAGGAGTAGAAGGAAGAACCCAGGAGGAGAGAAGGGATCACTATCCAACGTAAGTGTCTATTCATAAGAGTGATAGAATTAAATTAAATAAGTATTTGGAAAATATTTTTAACGATGTTTTGCTTATATAACAAAAAAAACTAAAAAAGTTCCAAAAGTTTTTAAAAAAAATTTTTGCAGAGAGTAAAAAATTAACGTTGACAGTAATATTTTAGTATATGAATAGGGGTTAAAATTTTGTACTATTTATCTCCAATATTTGTAAGTAGATAATTATTGCACATCTCAAACCCATTATTTAAGACTTTTCAAGAAATCTATGATGTTGGCATTGGCGTCGAGTCCGAGCTTCTTGCGCAGACGGTTACGTGCGGATTCGACGCTTCTCACCTCCCTATATGTGATGGAGGCAATCTCTTTGGTGGAAAGTCCTAAAAGAAGAAACGAACACAATCTTATATCTCGAGGAGTCAATTCAGGATACCGAGTCTCAAGAAGTTTTGTAAAATCGGGATGAACCTTGTCGAAATATTGTCGGAACTCATCTATGGTATTATCAGAGATATGGTTGAGTTTCGCCACTATCTCTCTTGATTTTGTTTTCTGACTGATATTTTTCATCATCATTTCTGAGAATAGTGAACTCAAGTCTTCGGAAACACTCTCCACTCCTTCATGCAGCTTCAGACGGTCGATTGAAAGACTTGTCATCTCACGGTTTAGCCTATCAAGCTCTTCATCACGCATTTTATCATTTTTGCGATTCGAGACCATCACATAAACCAGGGCCGCAGATAATACAAAAAATAAACAAGCGAATATCCATGTAGTTAATTTCCACCCCTCCCCTACATTGGAAACGGATTCCTGTTCACGTTCAAGCTCGTCATGTCTTACCTTCTCCCATTCCTTAAGTCGAAGACGATTCTCTTCATTCCTCAGCGAGTCTTTCAATTTATCCCCGATTGAAAGATATTCTGAAGCCAACTTATATTTGCCCTCTTTGGAAGAAATATCGGCTAATATCTTAAGAGAAGATATCTCCAATGGAATGAGACTTGAACTATTCGCGAGTTTCCAGGATTTCATTCCATACATCTGAGCCGAATCCAGTCGCCCCACCGAAAGATAATACTCGGCGAGCTGCTTGTAAGCATCCACTCTTCCCGGCACAAAATTAATGGACTCAAGTCGTTCCATACCATTCTTGAGATAGCTTCTCGCCATCTCCATTTCTCCTATTCTTGAATATAGAGATCCCAGAGAGATTTGCGTTGAATAAAAATCCTCCGGATTCTCCTCAGCCGTGATATATTGAAGTCCGCTCAAAGAGGCATCAAGAGCCTTCTTAAGTTCATTTTCCTCATCAAACACTGTGGCGAGATTATTATAATTCAGAAAAATCTCCTTCTTCAATTTTGTCTTAAGATTAATCTGAAGGGCTTTACGGAAATATTGTTCGGCCATATCATTGCGGCTGCTACGATTATATAATACTCCTATATTATTATATAACATCGCCCTGTATTTATCAAAAACAGTATCTGAACTCAATGTAAGACCTTTGGAATAATAATCAAGTCCGATCCCGGGCATCCCGGTCTCATCATATGCCGCCCCCAGACCGACATAGATTGTGAAAAGATGTTTCAGGTCTTCATTCGCTATTCCACTTCCGGAATTCATCACCTTGCTCTCCTCTTCCAGAAAGCGTATGGCATCTGTGTGACATCCCGTAGAAAATAGATGGTATGAATATTCAGATGCAATAGCGTAAACTCTTTTTCTCTCCTCTTCTTTGTCAAGGCTCACCGAATCCAGACGTGCTATTAATTGTTTGGCAAATTTAGAGGTATCATTTTTCGCAAATACCTCAATTGTTTTTTTTATCCCATACACCTTGTCGGAAGAATCTCGGCCACATGATAAGTATATAATGGAAATCAGTATCCAGATCAATAATATGTAGATTTGTTTTCGGTAAAGCATAACTGATTTCATTAAGGAGATCTTCAATTGAAGTCTTTTGTAAACTTCCTTGCAAAAATAATAACAATCCTTAATTTGACCAAACACTCGAGATGGATTTTTATTTTAAAAATATACCTAAAATATATTTCCCCATTTTTACTTTATTATATATTTGTATTCCAGAATATTAAAAAAATTTGCCGTAGTTATATATAAAATATTTCATGATTGAAGTAGTGATTTGATAACAAAAATTTGGGAGCAATCAGCTTCATTGCTAATTTTGTCATAATTCAAATTAAAGAAACAGATTTCTTAATAATACCGACACAAATTAATAAAATATGATAAAATATTTACAAACTGCCATATTCCTATCAGTTGGCGTTTCCGCCTATGCCTGGACTGTCGGCACTGAGCCGACCAATAAGAGCGTAGTGATCGAGGAATATACCGGAATCCACTGTCCTAACTGTCCGGACGGACATAAAAAAGCCACCATGCTTCATCACGCTCATCCTGATAATCTTTTTCTGGTTTCGATACATGCCGGGGCTTTTGCCGAGCCTTCCCGGAACGAGCCTGATTATATCACACAATGTGGAAAGGATATCCACGATTATTTTGATGTGACGAGCTATCCGAGTGGCACTGTTAACCGACGTGATGTCGGGAATGGTGTTGTGCAGGGAAGAAGTGACTGGGGATCATCAGCAAGAGTGATTGCAACGGAGATATCTCCTGTGAATCTCCTCGCATCCTGCTCTTATGATAAGGATAATAGAAAGCTTGATGTATCGGTCGAAGGATATTTCACCGGTATTATGGATAATCCCTTGCTTACCGTGGAGATCCTTCAAGACAACATACTCGGTCCGCAAAGTGGCGGCCTGTTGGGAGTGGAGTATCCTCACCGACATATGCTGCGTTCTATGTTGAACGAGGATAGTTTCGGCGATAAGATTCCTTTCACAGGCGAGAACACATATTTTTCAAAAGAATATAGCGTCACTCTTCCTGATAATATAGATGGTGTCCCTCTGATCGACTCTGACATTCAGATTCTTGCCTTTGTTTCTGAAGGGAAAGATGAGATTGTCAAGGCTTCAAAATGTTTCCTGCCCTTAGCTGCTGAAGATGCCGCTTCCAATATTTTCGTGCAGTCAGAACCTCTTTTGTCCATTGGTAAGAATTATGCGCTCGGATATGTGGAACTCTTTATTGACAATTATTCCTATCAGCCACTTACCGAAGCTACATTTGAAATAAAGCTGAACAATGAAACAAGCATAATTGATTGGACCGGCAACGTTGCACCCCACCATGAGCAGCTGATCAAAGTGAATCTACCGGCCGCCTGGGAAGGAATAATTGACAGTGACTCCAACTCGATATCTATCAAGATGCTTACAGCGAATAATGAGCCCACTGTGCTGGAGGTGCTACCAATAAAATACACCTTTTCAAAGATTTCTGAGATGCCTGATGAACTGACTGTAAAAATCACAACCGATATAGAAGCTGCCGACAACACTTTCAGAATTATTGACTCCGACGGGAATACTGTAGCTGAATTCGGTCCCTATCCCGATGGATCGAATAAGACATATGAAGAAAACATAAAATTGGATAAAGGAAAAGTATATGGTTTCGAAGTTGCCGATATGTGGGGCAACGGACTGTATCATCCTCGTGGCAGTGTGAAGTTTTACGATAATGATGGAAAAATCCGTGGACAGCTTATGGAAATAAGTGATTTTGGAGTCCGTCATTTCTTCCGCACATCCGATGATTCCGGAATCGGTAGCATTGAAGATGATGATGTCTCAACAAAGGAATATTTCGATCTTACGGGCAGAAAGCTTGATAAACCGGCTGAAGGTGTCACAATTGTTGTGACCACAAAGCAGGATGGATCAAAAAAGATAACTAAGAAAATCAATAATATCAGATAAGATAAGAATGAAGTCATTCTTATAATCCTGATTAAAGTTTCTGAATATAATTCTTTATTCTCTAAATATATTGCTTATGAAGAAAATTTTACTTTATGCGGTCGGAGTGCTTGCGGGCACATCCCCTATATACGCCGCATGGGGAGATTCCGCTGCCGATGCATTGGAGGTTTTTCCTGCCGGCACGGTATCGTATGGCACAGAGTTAGCGGTCGCGCCTGACGGAGGGGTTTGGGCCCGAATCTATCACCCCAACACCTCGGAAGCTGCTGATGAAATGGATATCCCCAATGTGGTGTATGAATACAGAGTGCAACATTGGGATAAGGACGGAAACCCCTCATTCCCGGCCGAAGGCCTGCTGGTGAGCGATTTTAAAAATAAGTCTTACACAGTGGTCAATAATCTTCTCACCACTGATTCAAAAGGGAATGCTTTGCTATGTGTGGCCGACTGCAGGAATTCCGCCGGTATGGATACCTCATACACAGCTTACCTTATATCTCCGGAAGGAGAAATGCTCTGGGGAGATGAAGGAATGGCGATTACTGACCCCTTGAAACCGGTTGATTTCGCAGCCATGATCACAGCTGTGCCCCTTGATGACGGCAGTTTCGTTTTCTCTTGGATACAGGGTAATAACGAAGGGTACAATCACGTGATGTTGCAGCGTCTTGATAAAAATGGGAATCGTCTCTGGGATGAGGAAAAGGTTTCGATTATGGATGACGTGAGCAGCTATCCTTATCTTATTCCCTCAGGCGATAACACTTGTATTCTCGTTTATTCCAAAACAACCTCCGATATCATTTATGCCCGGAAAATAGATTTTGAAGGATCTAATGTCTGGGGAAAAGATACACGGGTATATCGCGGGGGATTCGGATCAACACCTTTGCATACAATTATCCATGTAGTGCCCTCGGGAAATGGAGGCGCTCTTGTCAGCTGGAATGATGACCGCACCAATTCCCGATATGAGTCTCCATATCTGAGTTATATCACTCCCGATGGCAAATTAGGATTCGGAAATGTTTCGGATGAAGGAGATGTGAAACTCGGTTATGCCGGTTGGAGGTGTTTCAATGTGAACGCCGCTCCGGCTTCGGATGGATCCGGATTCTATTGTGCCTGGAGAGAAACCAATATGGGACAATCCATGCAGGGTCTCAGAATCCAGAAAGTAAATATGGAAGGAGAACTGCTTTGGGGAGACGACGGTATAGATTATGTACCTATGGAAGAGAACAGTGTTGGCTATATCTCTATTCAGACTGCCGAAGATAAGGGATGCGTGCTGTTCCATGAGATTTATTATGACTATCATAATCAAGTGGCTTATGCGAGTCTTATCGATTCTGAAGGGAAAAAAGCATGGGATCAAGGTACAATTGAACTTTCCGAACAAAATCGACAAGCCACGAGTCTGAAATCCATCCCTATGAAGGGTGATAAGGCATGGGTGTATTATTGGTCAGACACAGCGCAGGGCGACTCCGATTCCCAATGTTACAGAATGGGATTACTTAACATGGATGGCACTTTCGGAATAGCCGGTGCAGGAATCAATTCTATCACCGACGGTTCAGAGATAAGCACAATCGCCAAAGATAATGTGTGCCGGATTTTCGACATCTCCGGCAGATGCATTTATTCATCTGAATCCGGTAACTATGACGCTATTCCAAATCTCCCTGCCGGAATCTACGTAGTGAATACAAAGGATTCAAAGTCAGAAAAAATAATAATCAAATAATCGCATTATGAAGAAAACGCTAATACTTCTGAGTCTTTCAGCTTTATCCACAGCAGGAGCAAGCGCACAGGCTGTTTTCGGGTATTCTCCTGAAACAAGCCAATCCCTCTATACTCCCCTCTCCTCTCCTACCGTGATTTATAATGCTGCCGAAAGCGAGGCTCCACTGGATGATGCAATTGAAAATATTATTTTCACTCCGGCGGGGACAGTAACCGAACAAGGTGCTGTCACCGGATATGAGATCGGTTTTGATTTCCCTTTCGCCGGAGTGGCTGTCAATTCATTCGCAGTTGCGGGTCAAGGATATATTATTCTTGGTAACGGTGAATTTGAGGTAGATCCCTCCTCTTACGGCAACTTCTTCTCTAAAGATGGCATTATGAATGCGGCCGGTTGTGTGCCACAACGTGGAGCACGCGGTCTTGAAAACACCGTAATCTCTTATCAAAATACCGATGAAGGTCTTGTGATTCAATTCGAGAATTTCGGAATGATGACAACATTCTGGGGAGATTCTACACCGTTCAATATGCAGACCATTCTCTGTAAGGATGGCTCGGTAAAATTTATGTTTGATGATTTCTCTGTTTTCAATGATTCAAATATGATGCTCCTATGCGCAGTGCGGGCTGGAGAGATGTTCACCTGTGTTGGAGGAACAATCGGAGATGAGATTACGGTGAGACACAATGGTTCGGATATCCTGACAGTGCCTCCCACAATTCCTGCAGGATTGGAACTCACCCTCACCGCTCCTAAGAAATGCGTTATGCCGGCAGCGCAGCCCACGGATCTCAAACTTGAATCCACTTCCACAAGCATAAGCGCTGCTTTCGAGGGTGCCGAGGGAGCAGATAACTACCTTGTTGTGATGTCGGCAGATAAAGATCCTGAATTTATTCCTGAAAACGGCAAATATTATTCAACCGGTGATAAAATGGAAGAATGTGAAGTGGCTTATTATGGTCCTGATCTTTCTTTTGTTAATGAAAATCTTTCTCCCGGCACCACATATTATTACAAAATATTTGCTGTAAAGGCATATGGTCTGGACGGTCCTGTGTATAATACTGCAGCACCGCTTTCTAAAGAGATCGCTACTCTTCCCGGAGGTGCAAAAGCAACAATTAAAGGTTCCGGATTATCCAACATTATAATAGATGTGGAAGCCAACGAAGCCGGAGATGAAGTTGTGATACTTTATAACACCTATTGCAATCGATCTGCATATGGCGACACAGGACTTTTCGAAACACCGGCAGCTGATGTAAAGGTTGGGGATGTAATTTCAGTGCCTGAAGATTATACTCCGGGTATGCAAGGTATGCCCGAACCTGAAAATGCAGGTACAGTCGCCTATATCGGCCCCGCTACCGATGGTATCTCAATCGAGAATCTTGATCCCTCCACAGGTTATTATTTCGCTGTGATTGCAAGAAACAAAAAAGGAGTGTGCACATCAGAGATTGATTATCTGTCGGCGGCTACAACTATTGTGGCTCCTTATGAAGGGAACTCAGTTAACTTCCCCCGTTACGTGATGCCTCAGGGATGGTCAACAAGTGAAGCAGACGCTGAAGCCCGCACTTTCTCATTCCGTGATGAATCATTCCTGAATTTCCGTGACGGCACTGTGTCGCAGGGAACTCAGATCATACAGCAACGCGCTCAGCTCACTCGCGGGAATGCAGAAGGCATGACTGCCTGGATGATGCCTCAGCCTGTGGATGTGACCGACCGTCACATTATGGCAAAATTCGACGTAGCAATCACTGAATCCGCAAATCGTTTTGACACTCATGCTTATAATGACTGGGCAGAGGGTGATAAATTGGAAATACTCGTGAGCCCGGATAATGGTGAAAATTGGGAAAGCGTTCTGACACTAACTCCTGAAAATAAACCGGAATTCGGTTATGACGATGAACTACGTGTGCCTACATACACAGTAATAGAAGCTGACTTGAATGCCTACCGAGGAAAAACAGTTAACGTGAAATTACAATGGACTACTTATACGTTAGCAAGTTTCGGAGCAAATATGTATGTGGATCGGTTCTCCGTTTATCAGGGTTCTTTCCCGGAAGTTCCCGAGGTTACCATAGGAGAGGTTACTTCCGAGACCGCGCAAATCACATGGAAATCAGCACAGACTGATTATGAACTTGCATATTCTGAAAAAGATTCCGAAAATGAGACTATCGTCATAGTAAAAGGAAGCAATTCTTATAAAATTGAGGGTCTCTCTCCTCTCACTGAATATGTGGTTAAAGTGAGAGGCGTTTTGGAAGGAGAGGAAGGATTCTCCGAATGGAGTGATCCAGTGGAATTCACTACTGCCGATTGGCCTCAGGTGGATGCTCCTGAGAATCTCGAAGCAGATCTTGAGGATTACGAAACAATCAAAGAAGTGACTCTCTCCTGGACTGCCACCGAGGAAATGGAATCATTTGAAGTTGCTTACCGCGAGGCTTCTTCCACTGAATGGGAATATATCACCTCCACCGATCCTACGGTAAAAATAGGAAACCTCAAATGGGAGACACGATACGTATGGAAAGTCCGTGCTTTCTGCTCTCACGATCGTGTTACTGATTTCTCCGCTCAAGCAAACTTCACCACTCCGCAGGATACATCGGGAATTTCTGAGATTCTATTGGATAATGAGATCGAGGTATTCTCGTTGGATGGTCTGAAAATTTCGGATAAAAACCTGAAGCCCGGCACCTACATAGTCATCAAGAATGGGATCGCTAAAAAAGTGTCAGTGAAATAATCACAGTTAAAGATATCCGAACGGTAAAAAAGATCTACTTAGATACCTCCATGTTTCAGCAAATCTGAATCATGGAGGTGTTTCTTTTATTCGAACGTGTTATAAAGTTATAAAATCCCTGCTATAGTGGTTTCCTTACCACGTGAATTATTAAAGGAATATCCTAAACCCAACATGAGGTTATTCTGCTTCTGGAAGTTAAGCAACTGATAGCCGATATTTATATAGAGCCCTTGTGTGACATATACTTTTAGATTAGCCATCTGATAAGATGCCATCGTCTCTTCCGGGCCAAAAATATTATATCCTATTCCTACATTAACAGAAAAAATCGGCATAGCCAATTCGGCTCTGGCTGCCACTCCACCGCAAATCTGACTGAAAAAAGGAATATGCGAGAAACGCATATCTTCGGCAGTTGTCCCTGAAAGATAATGACGTTTCAGATCTGTGCTATGGTCATATTGGAAATCAACGGAAATACCGGCACGAAACCATCGGCGGAAATCGTACATAGGAGCAAAACTTATTCCTGCCACAGGGAAATGCCCGTCGAGAAGTAACGGCTTCTCCCCTCCCCGATATACCCGACGCCGCCAGGCCCCATACATTGTCAAATCATAACTAAAACCCGGAATAAAATCATCATTTAATGAATTGAATGGCGTGCTACCTGCAGGAGATCCCAGATAGCGGTTAATGCCTATTCTTACTCCGGCTGTGTTAACTCCCGGATTTGGAAAGGATGTGTTGCCGTTGGAAAAATGAGAGAGATCGAGACCGGCTGTTATTGACAGGTTGCGTGAAACTATCCAACGAAATCCTATACCTAAATTTATAAATGCATTGCATGAAGATCCTACTATAAGAGTTGATTTTGCAGTGTGACCATCACATGGCTTCCATCCCGCTGAAATTCCGAAATTCCATTCATAATCCAGTGACAAGTTTTTTCTTAACCATACTATCGGGGCACCTTGATAAAAATATAAAGCCACCGGCACTCCGGTTGCCTTAGGATAACCGGGAATAAAAATTCCGGTTCCCACACCCTGTACCACTCCTGCCCATCTTTTTCCTATATCATTTGAGGAATCAAATCCAAATCCATATTTCAGATGAAGAGATCCTACGAAGCTTTCCTTCACTGCATGTGAATCATCAAGACAGTCGGTCAAAACATCATCTTTAAATGAGGGAAAGGAGTAAGCCCCGCGCACATCAGCACCGAATCCCCACACTTTATGTATCATCCCATTTGATACACTGTCGTCATGACACATGATTATATGATCTGCTTGTAAAGGTAGTTTTATTAGGAATAAAAGTATATAAGCCAAATATCTTCTCATGCGGATTATTTTTTTTCATTAGTAAAATTACAAAAATCCTTTCTAATAATAATTGTATTCTCCTTAAACTTCCTATAAACTTTACCATACCTCTCTTTGTTAATCAGTTAAAATAATAATGAAATATTATGAAAAAGACACTCAATTTTATCTTGGTAGCGGTGGCAGTAATGTTAGGACTGACAAGCTGCAGCTCTTACACGCTCATCAACAGCGAATCTTACGTAGGGGCCAATCTGAATTCCTTCCACACTTTCCGCATGGTGACCCCGCAGGACGGGAAACTTCCTCCCGGAATGTCATTAGTATCCTATTATAACATTGCGGCTGCTATTCGTGAACAGATGACAGAACGAGGATTCATAGAGGATTCCAATTCTCCTCTTTTAGTGAATATCGGTTTAACAGTGAAAAAAGAATTGGTAAATGAGCCCTATACACAGACGATTCCTACGGGTCCAACCTATATTCCCACCCCTCCGCCACTTCCACGCCCCGGAGGCCCGGGAATGCCTCCCGGTCCCGGAATGAATGGTTATGTACCGGTGTTTATGTATCCCCGTGGGTATTACTGGCCTAATTATACTACTGTAACTCAATGGGTTCCTACAATCTACAAGGAAGGTGTATTGACCATGGATTTGGTTGACCTTTCTGATCAGAAGCCCGTTTATACAGCTTCGGTGGCGACTATTCTTGACAATGGCGACAGTCAGCTCCAGAGTCTGTCAGGTATAACCAAGGCAGTGGATGTTCTTTTCTCCAAATTTCCTATCCCCATTCCCAAAAAATAACATAGGGGTATTATAAAAAATGTAAGAGGCTGTGGCGTAAAATATCACTCCACAGCCTCACCTTGTTTATCTCCCCTTTATTTTCTTTTAATGATTGCAACTTCAGTTAATCCAGGAGGAAATATAGCTCTACCCCCTTTCACAATCCCTGACAATCCTGAATATAGTTCTATCAGTTCGTCATTGTCCTGAAAAATTCCATCCACGACTATATTCTTCCCATTCTCGGGAAACAGTCTGATCATCACCTTATCACCGTCCAATTCCCTAATGCATGTATGAACGTCCAAAGTGGTTTGTCGGCCTGCTCCGATTGCCGGATTCTCCTTACGTATTTTTCCAAGCTTTTGAAAATGAGTAAGTAATTCATAGTCCATTTCATCCCAATTCATATCAGACCGGAACGCCTGATTACTGTCAACATTGTAACGTGCCTCGCTAAGCCTACGTCCGCTTTCGTCACCATAGAAAATCTGTACGGCACCAGGAGCAAGCAACAATGTTGTGGCACAATCCTTCATATTGAGAGTATCAGCATCTCGATGATAAGAATTATTAAGATAGCTGAAAGGATGCCAATCCTTATGAGCGGCCACACTATCGGAATAAGCCTGCCAAATATAAGTTATCCCATCCAGATCGCCATGTTTGGGAAAAAAGAAATTTACCATACTTGAAAATCCCGCATGAGCATAATCCGGCTTATAATCTATTGAAACATTCTCATAATCACCGGTCATATAGAATCGGTCGATCCATTGGGATGCAGGCAACTCGGGATGTTTCTTTCTCCAGTTTTCCAATGCCTCATTACATGCCCCGTTTAATTCCTTCCATCTTTGTAGATGTACATTCTCAACTATGTCGCACCGAAAACCATCTATCCCAAATTCTTCAACCCACGAAGCTATCCATCTGATCACATATTGAAGTGGTGACCACTTCCTGTTCTTGCGTAATCTCTTAGCTGAAGGATTCACCCAGAGGTCGTTGGCTTTTCCCTCCTTTTTCCATTTTCTTTTCATGAAGTAAGGAATCGTAACTACCTTATCACTCTCATCCTTATAATCAGGCATTCCATAAAGGGTTGTTTCCAAAGGGTTGCTCTCGTCCCAGTTCTCATCAGGCATCCGGATCCAATCGCGATCATACCATCCTTTCCAACCAAGCCTCCCTGCAAAGAAATCATCATAACTCCATTCTTTGATATGCTCGGCTGCCTGTTGTTCGGTAAGTCCAGTTTCCGCAAATCCATATTGCACTGCGTCCAATAATGTGGGATAGCCGGGATCATTAAGATTGGCACCCAACATCACTCTGATTCCTTGAGAATGAAGCGTATCGACCAATTCACGGAATTCCTCCACTGTGCCATAATTTTTATCTATCTGAGTATAATCAAGTGGATAGTAGCCGTGATAACCATAATGAGGAAAATCATTGATGCTTCCCGACCCGGACATCCAGCCATGAATCTGTTCATACACATCGGTCATCCATAACACATCTATTCCCAAATCTTTAAAATAACCATCCTTCGCTTTTTCAAGTAATCCTTTGAAGTCGCCGCCATGGAAAGTAGCAGCATTCTTTTGCTCACTTCCATAATCTACAATTCTACCATAGTTCACATCATTGGTGGAATCACCGTTACAAAATCTATCGGTAATCGTAAAATAAACTGTAGCTTTGTCCCATGAAAAATTATCCTCCCCACTGACAAGGAATGTGGTAAGCACTCCGGTCAAAATTAACAGCATTGGCATTATCGCTTTCATAAATAAGTAATTTTTTTTGCAAAATTACCCTTTAAAGCGCTTCTCCACAATACTGAAAAATAACCATTAAATCAATTTCATGAGAGAGGCTGCAGTCACGGCCTCAATGCTATTGGAAACACTTAATTTCTCTAATATATTCTGTCTGTGACGATTAACAGTATTGATACTTATATTTAAGATATCTGCTATCTGCTTGCTTGGTTTCCCCTCTCTAATCAGTAGAAGAACCTCACGTTCTCTTGCGGTGAGGATTTGATTCCTCCGGTCGCCAAGACTCGGAGATCTCACTTCTCCTGTATGGGTATTGATAATAACGGGATCAATTCCTGCTTGAAAATTCGACTCCGATGATAAAGAGTAAGTGCATAAAATCAACCATATTTTCCCTGAAGGAGACAGAGAGGCTAACTGGGTGGTGTTATCCACAAGACGATACTCTCCTTTAGAATCTCTCATACGAATCCTACAACGCGCCACAAATTGTTTCTTTTCAAGCGGCCCACACCTATCGACAAACCTAAAGAACTCATATTCAAGAAGTCTTTTATCTACAAGATCTTCCGGATGGATTCTTTCATATATAATATCTTCATCACTCGAATTCGCTTCTAAGAATGATGTTTTAGAATCATTATATCCCATTAAGCTTCCGAAAGATCCGGAATGTACGTAACAACGATTGGATGATGCATCGGTAATAACCGCGCATCCATCACTCACTTTTACAAGTATACTTCCTATATGTAAAGCGTCCTCAAGCGCCTCCCCTTGCAAATCAGCAGGATTTAACGCCTGAGAACGGTAAATCTCATCAAGTTCTTTCCGTAAGATATCCATTTGTTATCTAACGGATATTTTAAATGTATAGTTTGAGCAGACTTATATTTTAGTGAAAATATTTATAAGACTATTTAGTATCAGGCATCCAGGTGTTATAGAATGTTGCAATCTGATTGAATGGAATCTTATCAAGCTGATCGTATAAATCCACATGTGTAGCATCAGCGATGATGAGCAACTCTTTATTATCACCGTGAAGTTTCTTAAATGTATCTTCTCCAAAATAGCGTGAATGAGCCTTCTCTCCATGCACAATCATAACAGCCCGGTCAAGCTCTCCGGCATATTCAAAGAATTTGAAGTTCATGAATGGTAGTGCTGATGTCACATTCCACCCATCGTTGGAATTTCCTGATCTCTCAGTATAACCACGCTTTGTCTTATAATAGTCATAATATCCTTTTAAAAAGTCAGGAGCATCCTCAGGAAGGGGATCCACCACCCCTCCGGCACGCTTATAGTACCCGTTACGGTAGTCTTCAGTGCGCTGCCTGGCCATTGCAGCACGCGCAGCATTTCTCTTCTCCGCAGAGTCGTCAGCATCAAAATATCCGTTTGCAACGACCCGTGTCATGTCATACATGGTCGAAGCGACGGTAGCCTTGATTCGCGGATCGTTGATAGCGGCTTGAATGGCTATACCTCCCCAACCACATATGCCGAGAATACCTATTCGTTCGGGATTTATATCGGGCTGAACGGATAGAAAATCTACTGCAGCCGAGAAATCCTCCACATTAATGTCGGGAGAAGCCACACGGCGTGGCATACCTCCACTCTCGCCTGTAAAGGATGGATCAAATGCAATGGTAAGAAATCCTCGTTCGGCAAGTTGTTGAGCATAGAGACCTGATGATTGCTCCTTTACTGCACCGAAAGGCCCGCTAATTGCGATTGCCGGAAAAGGTCCTTCCGCGTTTTTGGGAATGAACATATCGGCGGCAAGCGTGATTCCATATCGATTCACAAAGGTTACTTTCTTATGTTCTACCTTATCACTTTTCGGGAAAACCTTATCCCATTCCTGAGTCATTTCCAGCTCCTGCTGCGGAGCAAGAGTGGTGTTTGAATTCATATTACCCATATTTTCTGCTTTAATGTTGATCACAAATATTGACAACAATGCGAGTCCTAAAATCCTGTTTTTTATTTTCATCCTCTATACTGTTTATGAAAGCTCTCCCGGTCACCTGACCGATTGAACTTCAGACCCCACAAAGTTAGATAGTTTTATTTAGGAGAAAATACCTGAATTTCAACTTTTCCTACCCCGATTCATGATAAGGCCTAAAATTAATGGAGATGAACCTATCTTGTGTAGGTATTGTTCTAATATTTGAAAATTATACTTATGGAAAACACTAATACAACAAAGTCTCTGAATAACGTTCAGGGAAATCAATCTATATCTGATCCTTTCACTCCCTCGGGAGGGTATTATGTATTTCTAATATTGTATCTTGTATTGCTGAGTGCGTTCGGATCATTTGTCAACGATATGTACCTTCCAACACTCCCGGAGATGGTAAGATCATTTCACACCACGCGATCTACCGTGCAACTTGGACTTACTTTCGGAATGATTGGGCTCGGTGTTGGCGAACTTATCCTGGGTCCGCTCAGCGACAGGTATGGCAGAAAACCGATACTCATTGGTTCACTGATAGTATTTGCGATAGGCGCCATATGCAGCGTATGTTCAAGGACAATACATATTTTTCTATGGTGGAGACTTGTTCAAGGACTTGGTGCTTCGGGCGGTTATTTCCTTGCCCGCACCATCCCGGCAGATCTCTATAAAGGACGTGCCTTAGCCAAGGTGATGGCGCTTGTGGGTGCTATCAATGGATTCGCACCTGCCAGCGCTCCGGTTATCGGAGGTCTGGTGGCTCGTTCGGTTGGTTGGCAAGGCATCTTCTGGATTTTATTTGGATTCAGCGTGATACTTCTGCTTCTGACTCCGGCTTTCAAAGAATCCTTACCCAAATCACGACGGGTGACAGGCCACTTCGGAACAGCGTTCCGAAACTATGGCAGACTTGCTCGAAATCGTCACTTTGTGGTCCATGTAATGCTCAAAGGATCTGCCTTGGGAGTATTATTTGCCTACATTTCCTCCGCTCCTTTCATCATTCAGGATCACTACGGATTCTCACAACTTCAGTTCGGTCTTTTCATGGGCTTCAATGCCTTGTTTGTGGCCTGCGGAGCCACATTTGCCTTACGTTTCAAACCATTGAAACGGGCAGCCGTGTCGGGAGGACGTGGATTGCTCCTTGTAATCATAGCACAATTCATTTGTTTCTATGAAGTGGATAATATCTGGGTTTATGAAGCTCTTAATCTTCCGATGCTGATTTGTTTGGGAATGTTATTTACCGTAGGGAATACACTGGCCATGAATGAGGGACGCGATTGTGCAGGCGATGCTTCCGCCCTAATCGGGTTGATGGGATATGTTTTCGGAGCAACGGTAAGCCCGTTGGTTGGACTTGGCAACATGCTACATTCCACTGCCATTACTCTTCTTGTGTTATCAATATTGGTATTGATATTTGCTCATATTTCGCGCGTTTTGCCTGCCGACCTAATGGCATCTCCACAAAGCGCTTCAAGAGCAATGGCACCTGAAAACAACCCAGAAAATAAGGCTTCCTGACCTATCCACTGAAATCAATGAAAAATAGGTAGTAAAATAGATATTACCCGTTCGTTTTTACGGATTTCATAGATGGCTCCATGTGGATATTGATAATAGTGTTAGGCCCAAAAACCTGTTTCACAGCATTTTCAGCCTCTGTGGCTATTTCATGTGCATCCGATAAAGTGAGGTTGCCATCCATTTTAGCATGTAAATCCACAGCAATACCATTGCCGATACGTCGTGTCCGCAAATTACTAACAAAATCTATTCCCGGAACCCCCATCACCAAATCCACAATTTCCTTTTCCTTATCTTCCGGCAGTGAAGCCTCCAGCAATTCATCTATGCATGGCCTCACTATGTCATACCCACTCTTGATAATCATCACACTTACCACTACGGCAGCTATTGGATCGAGAATTCTCCATTTTTCTCCTAAAAACATAGCTCCCGAAATTCCGATGAGAGTTCCTAACGATGACACTGCATCGCTACGGTGGTGCCATGCGTTGGCAATTACAGCCTGTGATTCAACCCTTTTTCCTGTCCTTAAGGTGTAAAGATATAGCCATTCCTTCGAAATAATGGAAAAGACAGCTACAACAAGTGCCAACATCGTGGGGCGTTCCAAAGAGGCTCCATTGATATTATCCACTATAGACTCTATACCGTTTATCATAAGCCCGATACCGGCACATATCAAAAGAATTCCGATTATTGCTGTTGCAAGTGTCTCAAACTTGCCATGCCCATAGTCATGACTCTTATCTTTCGGCCGCCCTGCGATCTTGACAAACACCAACACAATCACATCCGATATGAAATCACTGAGGGAATGGACTGCATCTGCCACCATCGCCGAGCTTTTTCCTACAATCCCGGCGACAAATTTCAAAACTATCAGCACAGCGTTAACAAGTGAACCTGTCAGCGTAACTTTATATATTTCCTTTTCGCGCACGTCCATACATTTTTATCCCTTGGAATTTTCAGCGATTGAGCTTGGTTTGATACTCGCAAACTTACAAATTATTTTTCACTTGCGCAAATACATTATTTTAAGTTGGCTCTAATCATAAAAAAGGTTAATAATAATTCGAAAAACAACTCAAAGATTGGAATACTGAAAAAATTTGATTAATTTTGTATTATGATAGGTGCATCCTGTCCAATATTATTGAGCCGGTACAAAATCTATTCTTACGTTTCACCTTTGTAAATACGATGCAAAGCATCTGTAAATACTATTGTTTGTCAGGTTTATATAAGATGCATCCTTTATATTTTTAAGTTTTGTTCAGCTTTATCTATAATTATTTTAGAGAGAACAGTGCTTAAATAAGACCAATCTTGTATCAATCCCGGGAATGATTTATCAGCGGGAAGAGGGTGAAGAGATTAAAGAAGATTAAGACGGCCCTGATTTAAAACCGCACGAAAAATTAACTTAAAACACATGAAAAAATTTATTCTTCTTGCAGTGGCTGCAATTTCTCTGTCTGCCTGCAACTCCGAAGACAATTATATTGATGATCCGGTTGCCGCACAGATTAGTGCTACAATCGGACAAAGCGCTGTGACGCGTGCCAGCGACACCGAGTGGATCGCAAACGACAAAATAGGTATCACCATGGGCGACCGTTACATAAACTTTCCTTACACCACACCGGAGGGAAACGGACTCTTCACCGGCACTACAATGTATTTCCGGAATAAGCGTGATCCGGAAACTATTTCCGCATACTATCCATATACAGGCACTGAAGGTTCTGATCCCGGTATTGTCGAAGCTTCTACCCGCATGAATCGCCAGACTACTGCAGAGCAACCCCAATTTGACTTTCTGTATGCGAGGGTTGACAACGTCACCGGCAGCGATCCTAATATCAATTTCTCATTCACACATCAAATGTGCAAGCTGACTTTGATTTTCCAAAACGGTAACGGCGGCACAAAAGTAAACAAAATAAACTCATTGAGTATCGACGGACTCGTACTTGACGGTACATTCAACACGGCCACCGGCGAATGTGCGGCAAAAAACGTTTCGGCAGCCCCTATTGAAATGACACCGACCGTAGAGCACGATGTCAAGCTCCCATATCTCATCCTCTTCCCCCAGTCTGTCGGGAAAGTGACGATGAAAATTACCGACAGTGAAGAACAAGAATATAGTTGCGAACTCAAGTTCCCCGATAACCGTCTTGTTTCGGGTAACCACTATGTTTATACTATAGTAGTGAAAAAGACCGCTCTCAGCGTTGAGCAATATGCTATTACCGACTGGACTGTGACATCTCTCACCTCTGAGGGACAATCAGAATAATCGGAATTGAACTATTAATACAGAAACCTAACCGTATATTACTATATGAAAAAGATATTTCTCCTGGCAGCTGTCTCACTCCTGTTGGCTGCTTGCGACAATAACGATGATAATCCTCAATCCTCTTATCAGGCGGCGAAAATCACTGCCAAAATCGACAATAACACCCCCACACGTGCCAGCGAATCTTCATGGGATCCCGGTGATGTTATCGGAATTCACTCCATAGTAGGCAGGGATGGTGAAAACAAGGTCATTGGCCCTTACTTCAATGAAGAATACAAAACGGAGAAAGGCGACGGGACCTTTACAGGGGAACCATTGTACTTCTATAAGCCCATGACTCTCTATGCCTACTATCCTTTTGGAAAGACCGGGGAAGCTGACGGTCCTGATTCCGACGGTATTATCAAGGCAAACACCCGTCCTGACAATCAGAAAAAGAATGAGCAACGACTCATTGACTTCCTCTGGGCAAGCGAGAACGGATTCACGGCCAAAGACCCGAATGTCAACTTCACTTTCACACATCGGATGTCGCAGCTCACGTTCAAGTTCCTCAATACTGCAGTTGGTGACAAAAGGCAACAAGTATTAGTGGAGAATATAATCGCCTACGAAATCGTAGGTCTTAATTTCGACGGCAGTTTTAACACCTACACCGGCGTGTGCGCTATCAGTGACCCTGCTCCCAAAGACAGTATCAAGATGGAGAAATTCAAAGATGGCATCACTCCCTTCTACAAGAATATTAAACACGATGAATTTCTCGATCCGATCATCATGTTCCCTCAGAAACCGGGCAACGACAAGGTGCTTCTTCGCCTCTATCTTAACGAACTCAATAACGAGGAACAGTTGCAGACCTATACCTGCACCCTCACTTTCGGAGACGGCGAGCTTAAGCCGGGTTGTAATTATAAATATACCATCCGAGTTTCAAAGGTCGGTCTGATTGTAGGCGAGATGTCGATCGAGCCATGGAAAGTGGAACGCGACGTCAAGCTCACATCCACTATCGACGGAGGATTTGTAGAATGGGAGGATGACTAATAGACTCAGCAAGAAAACGATTGATTATTCTCAGTTATGAACATTTTATATAAATATATATTATATGCTGTTGTGGTTCTGTCGCTCTGTGCCGGCGTTGTATCCTGCTCGCAGGATGAGCTTGGCATCAGGTCAGACGAAATGCCCCCCGGCGAATATCCGCTCAAGCTGAAAGCCTCTGTCGATGGAATGAGAACGCGCGCCGATGAACACTGCAGTTGGGTCGATGGCGACAGTATAGCCGTGCGAATCGGTGTGATCGGACGGTTTGACCGTATCGGTAATTATATGCTTAATGCCGACGGAACGGTCATGGACGAGCCAACTCCCCTCAGCTGGCCCCGACCCAAAGATATCGTCAAGGCATGGTATCCCTACGTGGATATGAATGATGTAAAGACCTGTTCGCTTAAGGATCAGTCCCGGGGGTATCACCATATCGATTTCATGAGAGCTGAAACCGACAGCATACACTTCAAAGATGTGGTCAACCTGACGTTCAAGCACGAGATGGCCAAGATTTCGACTGAGCTGGTCCGTGGCGACGGCATCTCCGAGGAGGAGTTTGCCACTGCCAAGGTGTATTATAATGGTTATACCGGAGTCAATTTCTCTGAAACAGATTTTAATAGTGATGGTTTCGATATCGGCCTGATCACTCCCGACTCCGTCAACGCGGCTCTTCTCGTACCCCGTGAGATGACGGGTCAGCCGCTTATCACAGTGACGCTTACGGTCAATGTCAACGGCAACCTGATTGACAAGACGCTGACCTATACCGCAAGTAGCGCCGACAACCTTAAAGCCGGCTACCATAACCGCTACACCGTCACGATTCAGAAAGACCGCCTGGATGTCAATCCGCCTGTCACGGCTTCGTGGAATGATGACAAAGAGCCGGGTGCTTCACAGCCATGGATATTCAAGGTTGCCTTCGATAAAAACTTGAATATTCCTGAAAGCCGCCGAAAGGATCTCGCATTTTCTGATAATGTCGTCAATGAGGAAGACTTTAAGCAAAATAGGATTGATACCCTTTATGTGGCAGGAAATGATTTCTCCATTTCCTGCACTATGAAGGAAGAAAAAAGGCCGAAATTGAATTTGATGGATGCGGCGGAAGGCATTGACGATATGACTTCCGGTTTTGAAGTCGATACTACCCATAATAGCGTGACGTTCAATTTCGATTTTCACTTGCGTTCCAATTTGGTGACCTTGGCGTATAAAGAATTTTTCGGATATGAAGATCCGGAAGTCGGTAGTTTTTATTA